>JBEIQV010000365.1:0-2890 GCA_040376335.1 Verrucomicrobiia bacterium
CGACTCCCAAGCCCACGCCCAAACCAACTCCGGAGCCCACGCTGGTTCCCACACCAAAGCCGACACCTGCTCCAACGCCCGCTCCCACTCCACCACCGACTCCCAAGCCCACACCCAAACCAACTCCGGAGCCCACACCGATCCCCACACCAAAGCCGACACCTGCTCCAACGCCGCCGCCGACTTCAGAGCCACCGTCCGCACCTGCACCTAACGCCTCTTTTATCCCCGAAGTATCACCGACACCGCAAACCGACGCGCCAATTTCACCAAACACTGACCCTGTTGTTAGCACAGTGCCCCAACTCGCGCCGCCGCCGCCGGATTCGCGTTCGCGTGAAAAACTCCGCCGTCCTGCGAGCGTGAACGACGAAGAACAAGACGAAGATTTTGCCGCCGAAGTCGCGGCGATCCTTTCCAAAACAAAACAGCGTCCTGAAAATTCCACCAAAAATGCCCCGCGCGCTGCGGTTGTGCGGATGCCGAGCGAGGTGTGGCTAATTCGCGCCAGCGCACAGATCGAATCACTACCCATCAACGAGCGTCCAGCGGCGTTTCAGAAAGTCCTCGAACATTATAAAATGATGCGCATCGAAGAACGCGCCGCCTCGAACCAGAGCGGGAAAGGGCAGTAATCATGAGCGTGCCACAGTCGCTTCGAGTTTTTCCCGCCGTCTTGCCTTCCGCGAGTGGGCCGCTAGCTTCCGCGCCCCATGCTTGATATCCGACTCATTCGCGAAACGCCCGATGCCGTAAAAGCCCGCCTTGCTGCGAGAGGTGGTTCTGCGCACGAACTGGTGGATGCCGTGTTGCAATGCGACGCGCGGCGGCGGCAGGCGGAGACGAAACTCCAGCAGCTTCAGGCCGACCGAAATCGCATCAGCAAGGAAATCGGCGCCAAGAAAAAAGCGGGCGAAGATACGGGCGAGATCGAGGCGCAGGTGCGCGGCTTTGGCGATGAAATGAAGCGTCTCAACGAAGAGGCGGCAGCGCTCGATGTGGAGCAGCGCGAGCTTTTGCTGGGCATCCCAAATCTACCGCACGAAAAATGCCCTGTGGGCGCGGATGCGGCGGCGAATCCCGAGGTGCGTGTGTGGGGCGAAAAACCGACGTTCAATTTTGCACCGAAATCGCACGTGGAACTCGGCGAAAAACTCGGGTTGTTTGATTTTGAGCGCGCGACGAAAATCGCGGGCAGTGCATTCGTTTGCTACATGGGACAGGGCGCACGGCTGGAGCGGGCGTTGATCAATTTCCTACTCGATCTGCACACGCGCGAGCACGGCTACACCGAAGTCGCGCCGCCGTTGCTTGTGAATGTCGATGCGCTCACGGGCACGTCACAGCTCCCGAAGTTTGAGGAGCAACTCTACCGCTGCGAGCGCGACGGACTTTTCCTCGCGCCCACAGCCGAGGTGCCGGTGACGAATCTTCATCGCGAAGAAATCCTCCGCGCCGAGCAACTGCCAATTCGCTACGCCGCATTTACGCCGTGTTTTCGTCGCGAGGCGGGAGCGGCGGGGCTGGGCACGCGCGGGCTGATTCGGATGCATCAATTCGACAAGGTCGAGCTGGTGAAAATCTGCCGACCCGAGGACAGCATGGCGGAATTAGAATCGCTGACCGCCAACGCCGAGCGCGTGCTGCAACTGCTCGGTCTGCACTGCCGCACCATCGAACTTTGCACCGGCGACATCGGCTTTGGCTCCGCCAAAACTTACGACATCGAAGTGTGGGCGCCGGGTCAGGGCGGCTACCTCGAAGTGTCGAGTTGTTCAAATTTCGGTGACTATCAAGCGCGCCGGATGGCGATGCGTTTCAAGGACGAGAACGGCAAAAATCAATTCGCCCACACGCTCAACGGCAGCGGCACCGCGCTCGCCCGGCTCTACGTCGCGTTGCTGGAAAATTACCAGCTGGCCGACGGCACCATCACTCTGCCGGAGATTCTGCTCCCGTATTTCGGCGCGGCGAAAATTGCGTAGGCGCGTTTCATTTTCATGAAAATACCCCGCTCCATTCTCACTCTGCTCGTGGTTTTTTCCACCGCGCGCGCCGATTGGGCGTTGAAGGACGACGCCAATACAGACCTGCCGGGACGCAAGGTGGACATCACGCAGGACGGCGTTCTGCGAGCGCGGTTGATCTACGGCGAGGGACAGATCAAGCCCTACCTCCGTGTGCAGGGCGAGGAGGGCGACGGCCTCAACGAGTGGAGCGATAAGCAGACTTATCCGCACCACCGTGGTATCTACATCGGTTGGAACAAGATCGTCTCCGACCTTGGCAGCTTCGACCTGTGGCACATGAACAACGGCGGCAGGATGACGCTGGTGAAGCTCGAAAAACTCGAGGGTGGAAAAGACTCTGCAACCATCGTGTCGACCATCGAATGGCGTGGAGGGAAGAAGGATGCAGGAGGGGGCGATCTACTGCTCACCGAGACTCGCACACTCACGGTTTCGCGCCCCGCAGCGCAGACTACGCAAGTGGATGCACAGTTCGTTTTGAAGTCGTCGCGCGACCTCACGCTAGGCGGCGATCTACAGCACGCAGGCGTCCACTTTCGCGCTTCCGCCAGCGTGCAGGCCCGCGCCAAGGACACGACTTATGTGTGGGAGCCGGACCTCGCTGGGCCGGGTGGAAAAGTCGCAAGCAAGGAGATGAAATGGGTGCGCTACACTTTCCCAATCGGCGAGCGATGGTATCACGCTACACAGTTCAATGTGCCCACGAATCCCGTCGAGGAACTCTCCTGGCGCGACTACGGACGTTTCGGTTTCTTTTTCTCGAAGGCGCTGAAAAAGGATGAAGCGATCACGCTTAAATATCGCTTCGTGACCGAGGGTGCAGAGGGTGTCACCGCGAAGCCAACTGACGAGCAACGTGC
>JBEIQV010000425.1:0-1600 GCA_040376335.1 Verrucomicrobiia bacterium
CGGCGTGTGTGCTCTTCTAGGCGGAAGACGCGACCATTGTAAAAGCGGATGCCTTCAAAGACTCCGTCACCGTAAAGCAGGCCGTGATCGAAGACGGAAACCTTGGCCTGACTTTCAGGAAGAAGCTGGCCGTCGAGGTAGATGAGCAATTCTTTGGACATGAGAAAAGGGGCGCAAGCTGGCAGCGAGAGGCCGCGGATGCAAGCCGCGCGAAGGAAAAACAACGTTCCTATGCGAAAAGCCGAACGCTACAGCACTCCAACGGTGATCTGGCCGACAAAGCCACGCACGCGCCGCCAGAGCGGGAGTTTCAGCGTGGCTTCCGTGAGGCGTATGCTGCGCGTTTTGTCGCGCTCGAACATTCGCGTTTGCTCCCGGGCGAATGCGGTGTTGAGCACGTGGAGATTGTTTTCGTCGTTGTGGAAGAAGGAGCGGGCATCGAGGTTGCCTGAGCCTGCGATGACAAGGTGGTCGTCCACGACGACGAGTTTACCGTGTAGCATGGTGGGCTCGAATTCATAAATGGAGATACCCGCTTTCATCATGCGCCGAAGCGTTCCCAGCATGATTTCCTTGGCTAACGGCATGTCGGTGATCGCGCCGGGTAGAATGATTTCCACTTTCACCCCGCGCTGTGCTGCTTCGATGAGCGCGGTTGTATGCGCGGCGTTTGGAAGAAAATAGGAGTGCTCGATTCGGATGGATTTTCGCGCTGCGCGGAAAGCGAGCAAATTGGTCGCGCCGATGGTGTCGCATTGCTTCATCGGCGAGCCTGCGATCATTTGCGCGATGAGTGGACCGGCAGGCGGAAGCGTCGGAAAGTAGTCCGGGCCGGAGAGCGTGACGCCGCGGAGCTCCTTCCAGTTGTCCAAGAAATTGTCCTGCAACTGAGAGACGACCGGCCCGTGGAGTTCATACTGGGTGTCGCGCCAATGTTCGGGGTCCTTTGCGCAGCCTGTCCAGTTGTAAGCCCAGCCCGCGCCACCGCAAAAACCGACGCGACCATCCACGACGAGCACACGGCGGTGCGTGCGGTGGTTGTATTTGTGGGGCAGGAGCAAACTGAGCGGGCTGTAGAACTCGATTTGCACACCGGATTGTTTCAACAGCGCGGTGTGATCTTTGTGCCAATGGTTGCAGCCGAACGCATCGAGAATGACGTGGACTTTCACGCCAGCCCTTGCCCGCTCCGCAAGGATTTTGCAAAAGTCATCGAGTGGCTGACAATGGCGTGCCGTGTAGCACTCGAATGTAATGCTGCGCTTTGCCGAGGCCGCCGCTCGCAGCATGGGTGGGAAAAACCCGTCCCCGTTTTCCAGCGTGCGCACAGCGTTGCCCTTGGTCCAAGCAGCTTTGCCTGCTGTCGCCATGTCGTCGGCAAACTCCCGTGTCTGCACCGCTGCCGGTGAGGCAGGGACATGGCAAAATTTCCCGCCCGCGCAACCGGCGAGCGTCATCATCATGAGGAATAAGAGACTTCGCGTTGCCGCCATATCTCAAGCCATGTTCACCTTTGCAAAACGCTGCCCCGGCAGTGCGCGGATGATGCGTTTCATTTCGAGCATGGTGAGTGTGCTGCTGACTTTGTAGGGCGGGAGTC
>JBEIQV010000095.1:0-10910 GCA_040376335.1 Verrucomicrobiia bacterium
ATTCCGAGCGCGTCATCACCCACAACTTCAGCGCCAGCCTCATCTACCGCTTCCCGATTGATAGCATTTGTCTCGCACCTTACGTTTTCGCCGGGGCCGGATTTGTAGTGGACGGCGCTCAATGGGCGACTGCCCATGCCGGTGCAGGCATCGAATACCGCGTGATCCCGCAGAAACTAGGCATCTTCACCGACGCACGCTGGACCTATCTCGGCGACCGCTACGGCCACGACGACTTGAACAACGTCTCCGCCCGCGTAGGCGTCCGGGTAGTATTTTAGTCAAAACTGCGAACCTGTTACCGCATAGACATCCCCTGCGATCGAGGAAACTCGGCCGCAGGGGTTTTTGCTTTTATCGGAAAAGTGGGGGGAAACACAAAGCGACGCACAGCAGTCGCGCTATACGAGTGCTTCGCCGACGCTGTCTGCGAGCATTCTGCCTCGGCGTGTGAGGCGCAGGTTTTCGCCGCTGGTTTCGAGCAGGCCGAGTTTTTCCAACTCCAACATCGCGGTTGCCCATGGTGCGAGTTCGGTGCGCGGCATTCCTTCGGCGGTGCGCATTCGGAAGGCGGCGATTTCTCCGGCTCGCTGGGTTGGGGTGAGCGTTTCGCGAAAGGAGCCCGCGCTTTCTCCGGCGAGAACACGCTGTGTGTAGGCGGCGGTGTCGCGCACATTTTCCCAGCGCTCGTTGCCGATGGTGCTGAATGCGCTGGGGCCGAAGCCGAGGTAATCCGCGCCGAACCAATACGCGCGGTTGTGCTGCGATTCGTGGCCGGGGCGCGCGTAGTTGGAGATTTCGTATTGCGCGAATCCCGCCGCGGCGAGCGTGTCCATCGTGGACTCGAAAAGCTGGGCATCGCGCTCGTCGTCCTGGCGGAAGGTGTCGCCGGTGAGTTTGCGAAAATAGTCGGTGTCTTCTTCGTAGGTGAGGCAGTAGGAGGAAATGTGATCTGGCGCGAGGGCGATGGTTTTTTCCAGCGTGGTGCGCCACTGCGCGTGTGTCTGACCGGGCACGGCGAACATGAGGTCCAGATTCACACTGGGAAATCCGGCGTCGCGCAGAATGTGATAGGTGTTCTCAGCCTGCTTGGAATTGTGAACGCGACCTAGTGTGCGGAGGAGTTCGTCGTCCCACGATTGCACGCCGAGGCTGATGCGCGTGACGCCGATGTCGCGGAGCAGGCGGGCTTTTTCCGCGCGGACGGTGGCGGGGTTTGCTTCGAGCGTCCACTCGCGGAGTGCGGAAACGTCGAGCCGCTCGCGAAGGCCGCCGAGCAAGTATTCGAGCTGGTCGGTGAGCAGCGAAGTCGGCGTGCCGCCGCCGAAGTAAATGGTTTCCGGTTTGAGCGTGTGGTGCGCAGCGGCGGCGTCCACTTCGCGCAGCAGAGCATCGAGAAACGCGCGGTTTTTATTTTTTCCGCCGACTTCGACGTAGAAGCTGCAATACGGGCACAGCTTCGGGCAAAAGGGGATGTGGAAGTAGAGATGACGAATGACGGATTCCGACTGACGAAGCGCGCGCGGCTGGTCGTTCGTCACTCTAGTCCTCGCGTTTTTCGCTGTTGAGGCGCTTCATCATCGCCTGCTCGATCTTCTCGGAGTATGGCGCGACGGAGGGATCGAGTTCGCGGATTTTTTGGAAGAGTGCCTTGTTGTATGCGACGGATGCGCGGTGTGCATCGGCTTCGCTGACCGCGCTGTCAGCCTTGGCTTTCAATTCCTTCACCTGTGCATCTTCAAGCGCGAGAGCTTTGAGGGCTTTGAATTTCGTGCTGTCGTCCATGCCTGCCGTGTCTGGCTTCGCCTTTTCGGTCTTTGGCTTACGTCCCTTGGTTCCCTTTGCCGTCTTGGGTTCCTCGGCTTTTGGCTCTTCGGTTTTGGATTCGGCAGCAGGTTCGTTCTGGGTTTCTGCTTTTGGCTCCGTGTCAGGTTTTGCCGCAGGCTCGGGTGCGGACTCTGGTGTGGTGATGAGAGCGGGCTTGGTTTTGGGCTCTGTCGTTTCCGTAGGTTCTGCGGCGGGCTTTGCTTCGGGAGCTGCTGCATCCGGTGCAGTCGTGGTTTCCACTGTTGCGGCTTTTGGGCGGGGACGCGGGCGCGGTTTCGGTGTCGCAGTTTCGGCGGGTGTAGGCTTTGGTGTTTCCTTTTTGCCGAAAAGAAACTCGCCGAGTGAGCGGCGTGGCTTGGGGGTGGGCTTGGGCTTTTCCGTCGTGGCCGGTGTTACTGCGCGGGCACGCGGAATGGGCTCTTGCGCGGTGAGTGGCGCGATGGAGAGGGCGAGTGAAAAAAGAATAACCAGTGGCTTTCGCATACGAGAAGTTGGCAACGGCGCTGGTTTTGTGCTCCTTCAAGGGCGCTTGTCCAGTCTCTCTTCCAATATTGAACCATTCCGCTGCTGGGCTGAGGTGGATTGCGCTGCGCTGCGGCACAATCTCTCAGCACTCCGCGCGCACTCGCCGAACGTGGGAATAATGGCCGTGGTGAAGGCAAACGCCTACGGCCACGGGCTCGCTCCCGTGGTGGGTGCGCTCGCCGGGCGCGTGGAAATGTTTGGTGTGGCGAATCTCGCAGAGGCACGTGAGGCCGCGCATCACGCCGGACGCACGCCAATATTTTTACTGGGTGCGGCGCTGGCTTCGGAGCGTGCGCATATTGTGAGTGAGGGATTTATTCCGGCGGTTTCGTCCATCGAGGAGGCCGACGCTTTTTCCAAAATCTCGACTGCTGGAAAGGTGCGGGTGCATCTCGTGGTGGATACGGGCATGGGGCGCATGGGCGTTTGCGAAAGCGACGCGCTCGCTGTTGCTGAACGTGTGTTCACGATGCCGGGCATCGAAGTCGCAGGCGTCTGCTCGCATCTTCCCGTCGCCGATGACGACGATACTTTCACCCGCGCTCAGCTCACGCGTTTTCACACACTCGTGGCTGAGATGCGCGAGCGCGGGATGCCAGCTGATGCGCTCATCCACATCGAAAACAGCGCGGGCTTTATCGCTTTTCCCGAACAGGCTGGCGCTCTGGTGCGCGCGGGTCTTTCGATTTACGGCGTCGCGCCGCGTGCGGAGTTTCAGTCGAAATTGCATCCTGCACTCACATGGAAAACGCGCGTGCTTCTCGTGCGCGATTTCATCGCGGGCCGTGGCGTGAGTTATGGGCGCACTTTCACCACGCCTACGCAAATGCGCATCGCCACGCTCGCTGTGGGCTACGCCGACGGTTACCCGCGCCAGCTTTCCGGTCGCGGCGCATCCGTGCTCATCCGAGGGCAGCGTTGCGCGGTGCTGGGTCGCGTGACGATGGATCAAATCATGGTGGATGTGACCGCGCTCCCCGACATCGCGCCGGGCGAAGAGGCGGTGTTGCTTGGAAGACAGGGCGTGGAGGAAATCACCGCCAACGATCTCGCCGAGCGCGCTGGCACCATCGCGTGGGATATTTTCACCGGCATCGGCACACGGGTCGCGCGGGTGCCTTTTGATTCCGCTGTTTCCTCCGCGCCACATTCCACTTAGCTTCAACATCCATGTATCAAATCGTTTTCAACGAAATCAGCGCCGCCGAAATGGCCGCACTGCCGAAAGACCTCCAGCTCGACCTGCTCGCCGAGTTCTCGGTGTTGCCGGACAATCTCGAAGAACTGGACCCCGCAAGATTTGGCGCGCTCGAACGCGATGGAAAAAAACTTTACCGCTATCGCGCGAAGGATCACCGACTTTACTTCGAGCGCAGCGCCGAGGGTATCACCGTCCATCGCGTGCTGCACAAAAACTCGCTCCGCGATTTCCTTTTCCGCTCCAAGCTCTCGCTCGGCGAAGACGAGGAACTCAGCAAGCGGGATGATTTCTGGAAGCTCATCGAGGCAGGCGCGAAGTCACGGAAGGCAAAATGAACTTCAAACTCTTTGCCTGTGTCGCATTCGCCGTGCTCGTTGCATACATGGCGATTTTCCACATCATTGACACATGGAAGCACATGGGTGAACCGCCGCGGCCTCTGCCGCCTGAGCCAAATTTCACCACGACCACCTATCGCTATCAGGACGAGCAGGGGAGGGATGTGAAAGTGGAGCGCGAATACAAAGTGACGACCAAGCTCGCCGATGAGGAGACTTTGAAAAAACTTCCGCCGCCACCGCCGCCGCCGCAAACAGCGCAATGAATCTTTTTCCCGACGAAGCTGAACGCCAGCGGCTCTTTCCTATTTCCCGACACAAGCGGTTCTTTGCCCACGCCGCAGTCTGCGCGCTCCCGGCTTGCGCTGCGGATGCGATGGGCGCGCATGTCCGTCAATCGGCGGAGATGCCGCAGGAATTTGCCGAGGTGCTTCGCGATGTGAAAGAGGCGCGCAAAGTGTGTGCGCAATTTATCGGAGCAGATGCCGATGAAATCGCCCTGCTCGGCCCCACTTCGCTGGGGCTCTCGCTTTTTGCCAACGGCATTCCGTGGCAGCCCGGCGATGAAGTGATCTGCTACGCGGCGGACTATCCGGCGAATGTGTATCCATGGCTGGAACTGCGTCGCAAAGGTGTCGTCGTGAAATTGCTCCAGCCCGAGCGCCCCGGTGAAATTACGCCTGCGCTCGTGGAGGCTGCGCTCACTCCGCGCACCAAGCTCGTCGCTCTCGCAAGTGCGCACTTTTTTTCCGGCGCGCGGATTGATGTGGATTCGATTGGAAAGATGCTCCACTCGCGCGGGGTATTGTTTTCACTCGATGCGATCCAAACGCTCGGCGCATTTCCGCTCAGCGTGGAGTATGTGGATTTTCTCAGCGCTGACGCACACAAGTGGATGCTCGGCCCGATGGCCATCGGCATCGTTTATGTGAAGCGAAAGCACTTCGACCTTTGCCGCCCCACGCTCATCGGCGCGTGGAATGTTTTTTCTCCAAACTTCATCGCGCAGGACGAAGTGCGCTTCATGCCCACCGCGCAACGCTATGAACCCGGCGTGCTGAACATCTCCGGCATCTACGGCATGAAGGCGGCCATCGAACTTTTTCTCCACCACGGCCTCGACCGCGTCGCGTCGCGCATCCTCGAACTCAAAGCCTACCTCGTCCCGCGCCTGCGAGCGCTCGGTTTTGAAATCAACGGCCCTGCTGACGGTTCAATGGCGAGCGGCATCACGACTTTCTCGCATCCGCAGCGCAGCGCCACGGAGTTGTTCACGCAGTTGGAAAAAGCGGACGTGACATGCTCGCTCCGTCACGACCGCGAAGGCCGCGACTACCTACGCTTCAGCCCGCACTTTTATAATACAGAAGCCGAACTCGACGCCGCACTCGCGGTGCTTGCGAACTAAGCGGACTACACCGCTGTGCCGCTCCACTTCAGCTTTTGGCGGAGCACTTCAAAATAGGAAACGCCTTCGAGCGAGGCGAGCGGGAGGCGGTGCGGGGCTTTGCTGATGCGAATGCTTTCGCCGGGCTGGATGTGCTGCGCGGTTTGTCCGTCGAGCGTGAGGTAGATGCTGCTCTCCAAATCAGCAGGCGTGATTTCGATGGTGCTGTGGTCGCTCACGATCACGGCGCGGTTGGTGAGAACGTGGGGGCAGATGGGATTCAGCACGAAGACATCGCTGTCCGGCGTGAGGATCGGGCCACCTGCGCTGAGACTGTATGCGGTGCTTCCGGTGGGTGTGGCGACAATCAGGCCGTCGGCATTGTATTCGGTGAGCGAGTCGGGGCCGATGCGCACGGCGAGGCGGATGAGGCGCGAAAGTTTTCCACGACTGACGACGGCGTCATTGAGTGCGATGCGGGAACTGCTGACTCGACCTTCGCGGTGGATGTCCACTTTCAGCAACGTGCGTTCGCTGAGTGTGTATTTGCGCGCGATGATGGCTGCGACTGCTTTCAGATGATCCGCAGCGGAGACGGTGGTGAGAAAGCCAAGTGTGCCGAGATTGATGCCCAGCAGAGGGCAGAGTTTGTTGCCGAGCGCGTGGAGGACTTGGAGGATGGTGCCGTCGCCGCCGAGGACGATGAGCATTTCGCAAGTGTCCGCCAGTTCCGGTTCGGTGAGGCCATTTTCCGCACCGATGAGCCGCCCGGCCCGGTGGTCGAGGTGAAGTTGAACGCCGCACCCGGAAAATTCACGCACGAGCGATTGCACGACATCACGAGCCTGCGGCTTCGAGTCGTTGGCAATGAGTCCGATGTGGCGGGTGCTGCTCACGCGCCACGCATAGTCGTTCGCAAGTCATTCGTCATTCCAAATCCGTTCATGCGCATCACTCCGCACGCAGGCACGCTAGAAATTCCTTGTTCCCCTCGCCGCCGAGGATGGGCGATTCGATCACGCCGCTCCATTTCAAGCGGAGCCCCGCCGATGATGCTGGCATTTGCTCCACGAAAACGCGGATGCGCTCCACGGCGGCGGTGTGAAGTGCGGGGTCTTTCACGACACCACCACGGGCGACTTCCTCGCGGCGCAATTCAAACTGCGGCTTGATGAGCACGAGCATCGCACCGCCGGGGACGAGCAATTCGAGCGCAGGCGGGATAATGAGCGTGAGCGAAATGAATGACACATCGGCCACGATGAGCGCGATTTCGTCGGGCACATCGGTGCGTGTGATGTGACGGGCGTTGAGTTTTTCGCGAACGATCACGCGCGAGTCGGAGCGGATGCGCCAGTCGAGCTGGCTGTGTCCGACATCCACCGCCCACACTTTCGCAGCGCCGTGCTGGAGCAGGCAGTCAGTGAAACCACCGGTGCTCGCGCCGATGTCGAGGCAGATGAGTCCGCTTGGGTTCACGACGAAATATGTGAGAGCGGCCTCCATTTTATGCCCGCCACGGCCGACATAGCGGTCAGGCGTCGCTACAGTCACCACTGCATCGTCAGGAAACTCCCGGCTCGCCTTGTCCACGACTTGATCACCCACGCGCACCTGCCCGGCCATGATGGCGCGGCGTGCCTTTTCCCGGCTCTCAAAGAGCCCAAGTGTAACGAGAAGCTGATCGAGGCGGCTCTTCATGCGGGTGCATTTAATGAAGCCGACAGGCCACCGAATAAAGCACGGAATAGTGTTCTCAAAAATAAACTTCTCCCGCTCTATCAAACACAACTTATACTGACTCACTTTTACTACGGCACGTGTGTTTTAATCAACGCATCCCTAGGGCGAAGGACGGACTCTTTCTGTGCAAGCCATGATCGGCGAGACGGTCGAATGTCATGCCGTGCTCTTCGTTAGAAAGCCCTTGCGCTTTTGTTCTCAACCTAGCCAAGCGGCGACGAGCGAGTGCAGAGTTTCGGTTTTGAGCTAGAGCTTGATTTGCTTGCTGCGGACTTTGCGAAGTGCGAAATATGTCCGGTGAGCGTTCCTATAAAGAGATTCCGCAATTTTGGAGAGAGCTTGAGGGCTTTTCTCATACAGCTTAACCTGTCGGATTACAAAATTACGTTACAAGTCCAGTATCTCACGCCATAAGGCGACATAAGCCTCTGATAATCAATAGTCCCCGTAGTTCAACGGATAGAACAGTGGTTTCCTAAACCGCTGATGTGGGTTCGATTCCCGCCGGGGACATTTTTCTTTTTATTGAAATGGCTATTCGCCCTCTAGTTTGAAAATGATGCCGTCGAGGACGGCGTCGGTTTTCAGTTTGATTTTTCGTCCTTCGGTCATCGGGTCGTCGGGGGTGAGGCGGGCTTGGAGGGTGGCGATGGCTTGGGCGGAGCGCACGCTGGCGGCTTCGAGGAGTTTTTGCAGGGCTTCTTTCACGGATGCCGAGGGTGTGGATTTTTCGCCGTTGGCGTTGGTTTGCAGGAAGTGCTTTGCCGAGTTGTCGCCGATGCGGATGTGCCATTTGTCTTCGCTGGCAAAGTAAAGGGCGAGGGCACCGCGTTTGTGCACGCCGAGGCGGGCGGCTTCTTTTTGCACGTAGGCTTCGAGTTTGTCTCCCTGTGCTGCGGTTGGGGCTTTTGCGAAGACGCGTGCTGCCAGCTTGATGCCTGTGAAGCGCTCGAAATTCACCAGCTTGTAGTTGAAGTGTTTTGCACGGTCCCACTCGGTCGGCAGGATTTTGTCGGGGTCGTCGAAAGGGGAGTCGGGCCCCGGTTCCTTGGGGCCGGCGTAGTGAGTGGCGCGGGCGACGAGTTTTTTAAATGTCTCCTCGTCCGCCCGAAAGGCTTTTGCCTCCTCGCCGAAGCGCAAAATTTTCACCCGCATGGTGTCGCCTTGTTTGATCTTAGGCAGGAGGTCGAGGCCACGGACGACGCGGCCAAAGACGTTGTGCTGGTAGTTCAAGCGGTGCTGGGCGCTCAGCATCAGGCAAAATTGAGAGCCATTCGTGTCGGGGCCGTCATTGCCCATTTGCAAAGTCCCCATGCCGTCATGGCGGAGGCCGGGGACGATTTCATCGGGGAAAAGATAGCCTGCATCGCCATTACCCGTGCCCGTGGGGTCGCCGCCCTGCACGACGAGGCCGGGGACGACGCGGCACCAAGTCAGCCCGTCGTAGAAAGGTTTGCGCGGTTCCGGACCGAGTCTGCCCTCGGCAAGAGCGATGTGGTTCACCACAGTCATGGGCACTTTTTTGTAAAAAAGCTCGCAAACCACCACGCCGGCCTCGGTCGTGATTTCGGTGTAGAGTCCGTCAGGCAGACCGTGCGGGTTTTCTGCCGGTGCGGTAAAGGTGAGTAAAACCCACGTGAACAGAGAGGCGATGATGCGGTTCATAAAACTCGCACGTATCGGGCTGGGAGGAGGCAGGATTGTCGAGCGGAATCCACGGCTTTACCAAGCCTCGGTGGCAATATCTCACAGGGCAGAGGGGGTGAAATAGGATTTTTTTGAACAGAAAATAGTGGTGTGAACTCTAAGATAAAAATAAAAGCAAACGTCTCCATGATAGAACTCGAAATTTCGAAACAACCCTTTTCCGAACCTTATGAACACTTTGAAAGCCAGGCAATCAGCAGAAAGAAAAATAGTTTATCTTTCGCATTGTGTTCCGGCAGAAAACCACTACCTTCAGGCCATGAAAGAAAAAGCAGACTCAGAAGTTGGCACGGCCACTGCTAAGTAAGACTTTATCAGCCAAACAACCAAACCACTAAGAACATGAAAAAATCCCTGAAATCCACGAACCGCTCAGCAATGACCTTCGGCGACCTCGTTCTCGCCGTCAGCAGCTGCAGCAAGAATCTGAACGAAACCGCCGCAGCGGTGGCCGACCTCATAGAAAGCGGTCGCGTTCGCCTGACCAACAACGGTCGCGCTCTCCGCGCACGCGTTGCCTAATTTCCTCAGTAATCAAACCCAACCCAACAACACTACCGAGCCATGAAAAAGTCACTCAAAACAGCACATCGGAACCTCACACTCGGCGATTTGATCGTCGCAGTCAGCTCCAACAGCCGTAACAACCGCGAAACCCTCGCCGCAGTTGCCGACTTGCTCGACAGCGGACGAGTCCGCCTGCAATCCGGCCGCACCACCGTGCGCGCCCGCATTTGCTAAGACTCCCCGCAAACTTAATCAGATTTTCAAAGCCCCGCCGGCAGCCCAAAGCTCCGGCGGGGTAAGTTTTTATAGGGGAAGTGGGGTAGTGGCTGCTTCATCCTGCGCGTGAAAGCCGTGAAAAACGCGAAGACCTACGAAGTGCGCATTGCCGAAGTCGCCCCCGGCGGCACAAACGGCCCTTGGGAGCATGCCGTGACTTGTCCCAACTCCCGCGCCATCCCCCTCACGGGCTTGACGCCCGGTTGTGCTCCTACAACGTGCAAGTCCGCGCCATCGGCGGAAGCACCGGCTACAGCGGCTACAGCGGCTACAGCGGCTGGAGCGACCCGAGCAGCCACATGAGCTTGTGAGCGGGGGAGGTGGGCATCTTTGATGGCAATTCCCGCTGTCGTGGAAGGGGAGCGGGGATAGTGGCGGGTGCGAGTGCTATTTCCTTGGAGACACGTGGGAAGTGCAGGTGTAGTTGCTGTCCAATGCTCTCTTCGACCCGCGGTTTTTTCCGATTATTTTTGGTATTGTTGGTTTTTGGGTTTGGAACTTTGCAGGCGGCAGACCCATCGGGCGAAGGGAAGCCGGTGGCTGCCGGTCAGCACAAACTTGGCGAAATTTTTACCAATTCCATTGGGATGAAACTGGCCTACATCGCGCCGGGTGAGTTTTTGATGGGAAGTCCGAAGACGGAGGTAGGCAGGGAGGGGCACGAAACGCAGCACAAGGTGACTTTGACGAAGGGTTACTTCATCGGGGTTTACACGGTGACTCAGGCCCAGTGGAGAGCGGTGATGGGCGAAGGTGCTAGCCGATTCAAGGGAGATAATTTGCCGGTGGATGAGGTGGTGTGGAGTGACGCGGTTTCTTTTTGCAAGAAGCTGAGTGAGAAAGAAGGCAGGCGGTATCGTCTTCCCACGGAGGCGGAGTGGGAGTTTGCCTGCCGGGCGGGGACTACGACTGTTTTCAACACGGGTGATGATGAGGCTGCGCTGGCTGAAGCAGGCTGGTTCGGCGGCAAGAGCGACACGGATAGCACGCACCCCGTCGGCCAGAAAAAGCCGAATGCTTGGGGGCTTTACGATATGCACGGCAATGTATGGCAATGGTGCAACGATGGTTTTGGTCCGCATCCCCATGACGCGGTGACTGACCCTGTGGGTTCTGCGGATGAGAGCCGCCACGTTTTGCGTGGTGGGGACTGGCGTTGTCCTCCCCGGCTCTGCCGTTCGGCGAAGCGATTTGGAAGTGCCTCCAATTACCGCGATGATGTCTTCCGCGGCTTCCGAGTGGTGTTGTCCCCAGACGGGGATTGGCCGAGCAAGTAATTTTCTGTAAAAGAGGCGAGTGTCAGGCGGAGGGTGGGATGGATGGATGCATATTGAGGTAAGTTTTAGAGGATTCCCAATCGTCGGAAGTTTCGGCGAGGAGAGCGGAGACGAGGCGGAGG
>JBEIQV010000369.1:0-2852 GCA_040376335.1 Verrucomicrobiia bacterium
CACACCGCTTACGCTTCTCGCCGTGCCTGCGTTTGCGCTCGCCGCGTCGCTCGCATTTCTCCGCCGCCCAGCGCCCCCGCACGTCGCCCGCGCAGTGGATGCCCGCGCAGGGACCAAAGAGCTTTTCCTCACCGCCGCGCTCATCGAGAAATCGCCCGGCGAATTTCGCGACATCGTGCTCGAACAGGCCGAGGAGCGCGCGGGCCAGCTCAGCGCTGCGCAGTTGATACCGCTGCGCTGGATGCCCGGCGCGCGCGACGTGCTGCTCGCATTTGCCGCGCTCTATGCCGCTGTGCTGTGGCTGCCACAGTTCGATCCGTTCAAAATGGACGCGAAGCGGCAGGAGGTCAGCAAGCAGGAGCAGCGACTTGCCGAGACAAAAAAAATCACCGCTTTACGCAAGGAAGAGCTGAAGGAAAAAGGAACCGCGCTTTCCGAACAGGTCGATCAGGCGCTCGCGAAACTCGACAAGACGCTCAAGGAAGTGAAGCCCGGCGAACGCGAACTCAACGCGAAGAAACTCAACGAACAGGCGCAGGATTTCAGCGAGCTGTGGAAAAAAACAAACGCCAGCCTGCCGAAGGAAGTGCTGGAAAAGGCAGCGCAGCAATTTGGCGACGCGCAGCAGCGACAGGAGATGAAGGACTTGATCAATAAATTGAAGAAAGGCGACTCCGAGGGGCTCAAGCAGGCGATGGAAAAACTCCGTCAGGAAATGCAGAAAATCGCGCAGCAACCCGAAGGTGCTGACAAACGCGAGCAGCTCGAAAAAATTGCGAAGCAACTCGGCCAGATGGCCAGTCAGATGCGCGAACAACTCGGCGACAAAGGAGTCAACGAAGCCCTCCAACGCGCGCTCGAGCAGATGGACATGTCGAAGCTCAAGGACCTCGCGAAGGACGCGCTCGATGGCGCGAATGAATCCATGAAACTCGGCGAGGACGAATTGAAACGCCTCGGTGAGATGTTCAAGGACGCGCAAAATCTCGAAGACGCACTGAAAAATCTCGCCGCTGCAAAGCAACTCAACGACAAGGGGCAACTCGATGGTGACAAAGCCCAGCAAGCAGGCGCAAAGTCACAGCAGGACTACGAAAAACTTTACAAAGACCTCCTCGCACAAATGGGCGAGAAGGGCGAAGGCGAAGGGGAAGGACAGGGGCAAGGAAGTGGAAAAAGCGGCAACGGAAAGGCCGGGCAAAATCCCGGCATCGGCAACGGCGGAACCGCGGGCGAGGACGACACAGCGAAGAGCGATTTCAAAAAAGAAAAAGACAAGGTGCAGCTCGGCGCGGGCAAATTGCTGATGGAATGGAAGGAGGAGGGAGTCGGTGAAACCGGACAAAAATCCGGCGATTACCAGCAAGCCGTCCGCGCCGTGAAACAAGGAGTCTCCGAAGCCATCCGCAACGAACAAGTCCCCCCCGGCTACCACAGCGCCATCCAAAAATACTTCGACCGCCTGCCGGAGAAATCAGCGAAGTAATAATTTTTAGCAGGGCGCTATGGAACCTGTTTGGAGAAAAGCAACGGGGCATTCATAGTAGCCGCAAAAGCCCAGAAAGGTAATTTTTACTCCAAGCGTGCGCCTGTCCTTGCCTTGCGGCGGTGAAAATGGAATCTATTGCACGAATGACGCCCCGTAACTCCATAATCGTCGCCGCCTGCGCGCTGTCGCTGGCTGGCGTTTTCACACCCAGCGTGCGCGCGCAAGACGCGGTGCAAAACGAACTCAAGGCGCTTCGCCAGCGCATCGAGCAGCAGGGACAAAAAATCGAAATGCTCTCCGCGCAAGTCGCACGTCTCAGCGCGCAGCTCGATGGCCGCACTGCGAACGCTCCAGCTCCAGCTCCTGCTGCCGCTCCCGCAGTGACGCCTGCGCCGGCAGTCGCCGACTTCACACCGCCGGCAACGCCGCCGAAACCCGCCAACGTCCACATCGTGGTGAAGGGTGACTCGCTCGATAAAATCGCCAAGCAGCACAACACGACGGCGGTGGATTTGCAGAAAATCAACAAGATCACCGACCCCAAGAAACTCCAAATCGGCCAGCAATTGCTGCTGCCGCCATCCGACCAGAAAGGACAGTAATTTTATGGACGACACCAAATGGTATCTTCGCAAATCCCACGACGGTTCCACATTTGGCCCCATCCCATTCCATCAACTCCGCCAGTGGGCGGCTGATGCGCAGGTGTCGCCTCTGGATCGCGTTTCGACCGATGAACGCACGTGGCTGAAAGCCCCGATGGTGCCCGAGCTGGCGATGGATTATCTCATCGAAGTCGGCCCGGATCAATTTTACGGCCCCACGACGATTGGCGCCATTCAGGAATTCCTCGAAGCGGGCGATATCACGGCGGAATCCATCATCACGAATTGTAAGGACACCACACAGCTCCGTGTAAAAGATCTCTTCCCTCCGGATGAAGCTGAGGACACGGACGCAGCCAGCGCACTCAACACGCGAAACAGCATTCGCATCAATCTCCAGCAGCGCGTGCGCGAACTCGAAGCCGCGCTCATGCAGGAACGCCGCGCCCGCGAAACCGCTGAGCATCTTGTGGCAAAACTCGAGGAGAAGCTGGCGGAGTTCGGCTCGGTTTAAGGAACTGATTTAGTCCCCGTAGCCTTTCGGATTTTTGACGTGCCAGGCCCAGGCGCTGGCGATGATTTTTTCTACGTCTTGAAATTGCGGCCTCCAGCCGAGTTCGGCGCGGACTTTTTCCGAGCCGGCGATGAGGCGTGGCGGGTCTCCGGGGCGGCGCGGTTTTTCAACGACGGCGATTTTATTGCCGGTGACTTTTTCACAGGTGGCGATGATTTCGCGGACGCTCGTTCCGCCGCCGGTG
>JBEIQV010000104.1:0-10484 GCA_040376335.1 Verrucomicrobiia bacterium
ACGCGGGTGATGCTGCGGAGAAAACCATCACCGTCACCTCCGTGGATGATGCCACGAAAAATGGAACGGGAAACTTCACCATCGTGCTGAAGCCTGCGACGAGCACTGACACACGCTTCAGCGGGATGAACGCCAACGACATTGCACTTCGTGTGGAGGACAACGACTAACATGAAGCGCCCTCTGCTCAGCCGCATCCTCGACAAACTCAAGCGCCGCAAACCCGCGCCGCCGGAAACGAAAGCCCCTGCGAAGCGTCCGAAGAAACGCACCGAGTCATCCTTCGAGCCGCTCGAAGGGCGCATCGCTCCCGCCATTCTGTTGAATCCCACAACCGTTCTCTACACGGATACCGACGGCGATTTGGTCACGGTGAAATTCTCGAAAGCGATCTTCACGGCGACCGGCGCGATTTTGAACGGCCAGCTCGACAGCGTGTTGAAATTCAACACCGGCAACGCCCGCACCGGAAGCGACGGCGGAAACACGTCCGCTGCGCAGGAGCTACAGACGATTGACCTCAGCACACTGGCCGCCATCGGTCAGCCGAACGTTGCGAGCGGCACCAGCATCTCGGTCACAGCGGTAAAGCAAAACAACCTCGGTGATGACCACGTGAACATTGGCTACATCAAAGCCGCCTCGAGTTCGATTTTCGGCATCACGCTCGGTGCTGTCGTGGTGGATGGCGACCTCGGGCAGATTGATGCTGGCGATCCTGCCAAAGCCAAGGGCCTCGCCTCGCTCACTGTGCTTTCTTTCGGAACGAAAGGCACCACGACTCAGGCGGCGAACGGGAGTCTCGAAAGCAACATCACCGGGGCCATCGGCTCTTTCGCTGTGCAGGGCGACTTTACGGATGCGGTGCTGAAAGTCGTGAACGGCACGACACAAAAAGCTCCCGGAAAAATCGGCTCTCTCTCCATCGGTGGAACGCTGGGCGTGAGCGTAGCCAACCTCGCCAATGATACGGGTTTCATCTCTGCGGCGGATGCTATCGGCTCGGTGAAAGTGGGCGCGATTTACGGCGGTGCCGGAAACAATACGGGACAGATCAAAGCGACAGGAAAAATCGGGAACGTGACCATAACCAGCGATATCCGAGGCGGCGTCGGCAAGGACTCCGGCGAGATCAACGGTCTGGCTGCCATCGGCAATGTCACCATTGCATTCAACCTCTGGGCGGGCACCGGAGAAAACTCGGGACGCATCACCACCAATGGCAGCATCGGCGCGATCAAACTGGCGAATATCCACGGCGATTCGGCGTTTGGAGGCGGTGACGCTGGGAAAAATTCAGCGACCATTTTCGCCGGAGGCAACATCGCGAGCCTCACGACAAATGAAGCCATCCTCGGCGGAAACCGGGAGGGTTCGGGGTCTGTGCAGGCAAACGGGACGATTTCAAAACTGACGATCAATACGTCAATCACCGGCGGTGTTGGCAAATCCAGCGGGCGTGTTTTTGCAGGCAATCTCGGTGCGGTGACGATTGGGCAGACGATCACCGGGGGCGCAGGCGATGATTCCGGGACGGTCGCGGCATTTTTAAACATCGGCAGCGTGACGGTGAAAAATTCGCTCAACGCTACGGGCGCTGTCATCGCAGGCACGGGCGTGGGCAGCGGAGCGATCAACGCGGGCGGGAGTATCACGAAGCTCGTTCTCACTGGCGCGCTCGATGGCTCTACTGCGCTCGCAAAGGACGGCGCGGGCAGCATCCATGCTGGCGGAAATATCACGACTATCACCGTGAACGGCGCGCTCAAAGGCGGCATCGCGGAACTGAACGGCGCGATTTCAGCAGACGGAAATATCGGCACGTTGAAAATCACCGGCGGGTTGCTGGGCGCGGCTGGCACGTCGTCTGGAAGCGTGATTGCAGGCGGCAAAATCACCAATGCGGCGATCACCGGCAACCTCACAGGCAGCGCCGGCGTGAACAGCGGCTCGGTCTTCTCCGGAAACGACACCGCAAAGGTCGGCACGCTTGGAAAAATCACCGTCTCCGGCGCGCTGCTTGGCGGCGATGGAGACAGTTCAGGAGCGATTCGTTCAGGCGGAAAAATCGTCGCGCTCACCATCGGAACAGCGGGTGCGCCGGTTGCAAATAAGCTGAGCGGAGGCATCGGCTCACACAGCGGTTCGGTCGTCGCTTTGGAGGGAATTGGAACGGCGACTTTCCTCGGCGCAGTGCAGGGCGGCACTGGCACCAACTCCGGCAGCATCATCGCACAGGGCGCAGTCGGCACGCTCAAGATTTCCGCAGGGCTCACGGGCGCTGGGGGCGCTGGCAGCGGATCCATCCAAGTGC
Source organism: Verrucomicrobiia bacterium (assembly GCA_040376335.1). Lineage (GTDB taxonomy): Bacteria > Verrucomicrobiota > Verrucomicrobiia > Chthoniobacterales > Chthoniobacteraceae > SXWH01. The sequence continues at coordinate 2,315 of JBEIQV010000104.1, forward strand.
GCGACATTTTGAACGGCCCAACAATGACGCCGGGCGATCTCGGCACCATCATCATCGGCGGCGCAGTCGCGGGAAATGCGGGCGACGGCTCGGGGCAGATCTTTGCGGAAGGTTCGCTGAAATCGCTGACCATCGGCGCTCTCACCGGACAGCACGGCATCGGCAGCGGCAGCATTTTGATCGGTCAGGGCCTCGCTGCGCTCACGGACGACTTCACAAAAATCGGCGGCGCTGGCGCGATTACCATCAACGGACAACTCGCAGGAGGTCCCGGCAGCGGCAGTGGCGAAATCGAAGTCGGAGGACGGATCGCATCACTCAAAATTACAGGCGGCACGAATGAGACGAGCATCAAGACTGGTCGCGACATCGGTTCGCTAACCATCGCTGGCGGCGTGAACACCTCACTCATCACCGCACTTGGTCAGGCCAAACCCGGAAAAACCACGGACATCGCCATCGGCAAAGTGAGCATCACCGGCGACGTGAATAGCAGCCGCATCCTCGCGGGCTACGACCGTTTTGGAAACGCGGCGAACGGCAGCGCACAAATCGGGGCGGTGAATGTGACCGGTAACTGGACCGCGAGCAGCATCGCAGCTGGCGTGGCGGATACGAACGGGGACGGCTTCGGCAACGGCGACGACGTAGCCATCGCTCCGGGCACCATCATTTCAAAAATCGCAGGCATCGTGATCACCGGAAGCGTCACGGGCACGGGCGGGGCAGGAGATGAGTTCGGCTTTGTCGCGCGGCAGATTGACAGCGTGAAAATCGGCGGTGTTCTCCAGGTGCTCACGACTGGCAAAGATGTGATTCCGCTCGCCGGAAACCCCGCAACCAATGATACGACCATCCGCGAGGTTGCTTGATTTTTTGAACGCAACCGCTCCTTTTCAACACTCACAACCCATGACCCGCTACTTCATCGAACCCCTCGAATCACGAATCGCACCCGCAACCATCGTGAATCCCATCTTTGACATCACTGCTGGAGTCGGCCAGACGGGCGCGACGATTGACCTCGGAAAAATGGTGGATGCGAGCAAGAGCTTCCGCACGGTTGTCGAGCTGGAGACAAATTTCACGCTACCGGGACAGACGTCACCCGGAGTGATCCGCATCGAGCTGTTCGATGATAAAGCACCTGTGACGGTGAATAATTTCCTGCGCTACCTGAACAACGCAAACAAAAGCGCGGACTACGACGGGACGTTTTTTCACCGGCTCGTGCAGGGCTTCGTGCTGCAAGGAGGCGGCAATAATGCAAGCGACCGCCAGCACATTGCGACTTTTGCTCCGGTGCATAATGAATTCGACCCGATGGACACCGAGCGCTCGAATGTGGTCCAAACCGTGGCCATGGCAAAAGTGGCATCAGAGCAGGGCGGCGGACCGAATAGCGCGACGAGTGAATTTTTCGTCAACCTTAGCGACAACGCAGGCAACCTCGATGCGCAGAATGGCGGTTTCTCTGTGTTTGGGCGTGTGACGGATGATTCGATGGGAGTGGTGATTGCGATCTCGGCTTTACAGACATCGAGTAACGCGCCTGTGCAGAACTTCTCAGGCGGCATACCAACGGCGGCGCAGCTCATCCAAATCGTGGACGCGCGCGTGGTTGCTGGCACTGCGGTCGATGCGGGCGGGGACAGGTTTGAAGTCGTGAGCATCAAGGACTCGGTGACGGATGCTGAAACCAATCTCGTCACGGCAACCATCAACCCGACGACCCATGCGCTCAATTTGAAATACACGCCCGGAATGACCGGCGTTGCGAAGGTAAAAGTGAAAGTGAGCAAGGATGGCGAGATGGATGAATTCGACGAGTTCCTCGTGACCGTGAAGCCGAATCTCCTCGCGGATGTGCAGAGCGACGGACTGCACAGTTCATTCGTTCCCGGAGACAAAGGAACGGCGAATATTCAAATCCTCAACAACAGTGGCGGACTCGCGAAGGGGAAGGTAAATGTGAAGCTCTACCTCTCGGAATCCGCACTCACGAATGCGGGCGATGGCAAAGGATTTGAACTCGATACCGAGGGGGCCGATGCAGACTTTTTGCTAACGACACTGAGCGACGTTTCCATCAACGTGGTGCCCGGAAAAAGCACGACGATTCCTGTGAAATTCACTGTGCCCTCGACCGGGCTGACGGACGGTAAGCAATATCGCCTGCTGGTAAAAGTAGAGACGGCCGACGGTAGCACGATCCAGGAGCTTTTCACTGACGACAACGTGGGCAATTTCACAAAGGACAACGCCTCGATTTCCAGCCCCGATGTCCTACGGACGTTCACGCTGGACTTCGGCGCAGTCGGCGGGCGGAGCAAGGTGCCTCTCACTGTGCAGGATGCCGACGGGCAGAATGTAACCTTCACCATCACCGGCCCCGGCACAGGCTCCGTGGTGAAAAATACCGACGGCACCGTGGATGTGACCATCACCGGCACCAACGCCAAATCGAGCCTGCAAGTGAAGACTGCAAAGGGAGTAGTGGCCGAGCTCGATGACCTGTTCATCAACGACACCATCGGCGCGGTGAAACTTGGAAACGTCAATCTGCACGGACACTTCACAGCCAGCGAAGGCGCTAAGAGCATCGTGTTCGGCGACCTCGACAGCACCTATGCCGCACAACCCACGATCAATTTGGACAAAACGCTCTCCATCGGCGTCTTTCCCGTGGCGACCCAAAAGCTCTCGCTGACCTTCGGAAAAGTTGCGGACTACACGCTCACATCGGGCATGAGCATCTCAAAAATTTCCGCAAAGGAATGGCTGAATGACGCGACTACCACTCTCGCAAACATCATCGGCGCACCGAGCATCGGCACACTGAAAATCGCGGGCGATCTCGAAGCCAGTGTGACCGTCGCTGGTTTCGACAAAGTGAATCTCTTCAGCGTCGGAGGCTCGCTCACCGGAGCCACGGTGAAAACCAACGGCAACATCGGCAACGTGCAACTCGGCGACATTTCCGGCAGCACTTTTCTCGCGGGACTCGCAGCGAAACCCACGGCCATCGGCGACTTTGTCGCGGCAAAAACGATCACCAATTTCACCGTAAAAGGCACCATGTCCGACTCGACCGTCGCAGCGGCAAAATTCAACACGATCTCAGTCGCCGCTGTGGATGCAGACGCAGGCAGTAGCACAGGTGGTTTCTACGCCGACGCCATCAAGAGCTACGTCCGCAAAGGTGTGGTGAAGCGCGCGAATCTCGACGCTGCCTCCACTGCTGACAGCGTGGCTCCAAATTACGAAGTGCTCGTGTTCTAAAAAGCGAATCCTCCGAGCCTTTCGACCCGGAGGATTCAGTAGCCCAACCAAATCTTCGATTACTTGCTAGCGCCGACTGGCGAGTTCTTCCGACTGGCCACCGCTGCCACACTCGACTGTGTGTTGCTGTGGCGGTAGCAGGTGCCTTTTCCGTAGCTGTAAAGTGGAAGGTAGCGTCCCTCGGGAATCGAATCTGCCGCAACCGGGTCGCGCTTAAGCGTGCAATCCAGCATCCACCAGCGACCTTCGCTCTGCCACATCACCCATGCGTGGCTGATACGGGCACTGCGGCTGGTTTTTCTGATAACAAAGCGGGCCGAGGGGTCATTGAGTTGGTCACAGAGCCACAGAGCCTTGTCTTTGCAATCGCCTTGGCGCTGACGGGCGGTTTCCTGTGGCGAAGCAGGGGTGTAGGGGTTGGCCATATGATAGCGGAAAGAACGGCCTTGGCGCATGAGTTCCTTCACGCGATCCATGGATGGCTTCTCGTTGGTGCCCAAGGTGTTCATGACGCTGCGAACTGGGGTCATGTAGCGTTCATAAGGGGTGTAAGAGGAAGGCGTCCCGAGGTCCACGCTGGCGAAGGCTGCGAGTTTGACTGAGAGGAGGGCGAGAATGGCGAGTGCGGATTTCATATTGATTAGGCTGATTATAAGTTCCGTAATCAGTCTTAGCGAAACCCGTGCCACTCTCTTTCAAATTTTATGGAAATTATATAAAAATGATTATTTTATTGCATAGTGTTGATTCCGTTTAATTTGTGAAATCGCTCTTTAAAATAGGTGCATAAATACAATCTAATCAAAAATGCTCGTGCGCCACATCCACAGCACGTCTTTAACGATCCTCGTCTCTCTGCATACAAGCACAGGTCTTTTCCGCCCTGCAAAAGCTGCAGCGATGTCGTAAAATTGCAGAACTAGCCTGCATAACTCAGCCTCTCGCCCGCACGCCCTGTTTGTATATTTCGGCGCTTTGCCGTTTCGTAGTTTAATAACGTGATTTGAACCGCGAGGCGGCAAAGCAGCGAAAGTTTGCCACGCCCATAAGCGGAATATCGTATTGCCCGCCCGGTGTATCCGTGATCCACTGCGGGGCAGCGTTCGCTTTTACACTATGAAGAAATGGCCGTTCATCGTCGCGGGGCTTTATGGGTTGGCTCTCCTGGCTCTGTCGGGGCCGCTCATCATGTTTGCTTTCCTGCCGGAGACTTTTTCCAAGCCTCCGAATCTCTCCGACGTTCGGGAGTTTCTCGCGAGTGGCTGGGTGTGGTGCCCGATTGGCGTGATGGTGCTGGCGCAGTTCGCCCTGCTCCGCGTCCCGGTCGCCATCGCCTCCCGCAGGCCGGTGACGCAGAGGCCGCTGCTGATGACGATCCTCGGTGCGGCCTTGATGATGGGGCTGCTGGTGTTTGGAGCCGCCATCTCGCTTTACGAAATGGCCGTCAAAGGCAAAGGGGACGATGGACAGTGGCTGGTTCTCGTTCTCGGCATCGTGAGCTGGATTTTTTGGGCGGTCTATTTCTACGTGACCACGAAGGGCGCGTCTCCCGAAGCGCAGGTGGCGGGAATCAGTCGTTCCCTTTGGAAAGGCAGCATCCTCGAACTGCTGGTCGCGATTCCAACCCACATCGTGGCGCGTCACCGGGACTACTGCTGTGCCGGCTTTCTCACGTTCATGGGTTTGTGCTGCGGGTTTTCCGTCATGCTCTTCGCGTTCGGCCCCGCTGTTTACTTCCTCTTCGTCGAGCGCTGGAAGCGGCTGCATCCCAAGCGCGATGCGTCCTAGCTAGTCCGTCTCCGTCATCGCTTCGTCCTGCTGGGTGACGCGGACGATTTCTTCGACGGTGGTCTGGCCTTTGAGGACGCGACGCCAGCCGTCGGAACGGAGGCTTTCCATGCCGTCCTGGAGGGCGCGGGCTTTGAGGGCGCTGCCGGTTTCTTTGCGGATGATCATGCGGCGCAATCCCTCGGTGATGGTGGCGACTTCGAAGATGGCGCGGCGTCCGCGGTAGCCGGTGTGGCGGCAGCTTTCGCAGCCTCGGCCTTTGTAGAGTTTGGTGCCGGGGGGGACGTGAAAATCAATCTCTTTGAGGTATTGGGGGTCGTAGGTGGTTTCGGCGGTGCAGTCGGGGCAGATGGTGCGGATGAGGCGCTGGGCGAGGAAGCAGCGGACGACGCTGGCGAGGAGGAAGGGCTCGATGCCCATGTCGAGCAGACGGGTGATGCCGCTGACAGCATCGTTGGTGTGGAGGGTGGAAAATACCAAGTGGCCGGTCATGGCGGCGCGGATGGAGATTTCGGCGGTCTCGAAGTCGCGAATTTCGCCGACCATGACGATGTTGGGGTCCTGACGGAGGATGGCGCGGAGGCCGTTGGCGAAGGTGAGGCCGATGTCTGCTTTCACATCAATCTGCGAGATGCCGGGGAGGCGGTATTCGACGGGTTCTTCGACGGTGATGATGCGGCGGGAGATGGCGTTGATGCTGGAGAGGAAGCTGTAGAGGCTGGTGCTTTTGCCGGAGCCGGTGGGGCCGGTGACGAGGATGATGCCGTTGGGGAGGGCGAGCATTTGTTTCATCTGGGCCATCTGGCGTTCGCCCATGTCGAGGCGTTCGAGGCCGAAGGTGAGTGTCTCGGTGCGGGAGAGGAGGCGGAGGGAGATGGATTCGCCGTTCACCGTGGGGATGGTGGAAACGCGGACGTCAATCGAGCCGGCGGCGGTGGTGAGGTTGATGCGGCCATCCTGCGGCAAGCGGCGCTCGGCGATGTCCATGTGGGCCATCACTTTCAAGCGCGAGATGATGGCACTTTGCAAAACGCGGAGCTGCGGCGGGACGGCGACTTCGTGGAGGATGCCGTCAATGCGGACGCGGATGCGGAGGTCGCCTTCGAGGGGCTCGACGTGGATGTCGGTGGCGCGCTCGACGATGGCTTCGCGGATGATCTGGTTGACGAATTTGACGACGCTGGCCTCGGGGTCGTCGTTGGTGATGTCGAGCGCGGTGTCCTGTTCGAGGGTTTCGTAGGCGCGGTTGTTTTTGAGGATTTCCTCGAAGACATCGGCACCGACCCCATAGGCGGTGCGGAGTGCGCGGAGGAGCTGGGTGCGGGGGGTGAGTTGCCAGCGGATTTTTTTGCCGTTGAGCTGCTGCTGGGCGAGGCGGCGTCCGGTTTGGTTGAAGACGTCGTAGGTGGCGAGGGTGACGGTTTCGCCTTCCTGCGCAATGGGGAGGATGTGGTGTTTGAAGACGAAGCGGCCGGGCAGGAGCTGCAGCGCGAGGCGGTCTATTTTCTGGGTGTCAATCGGCTCGCAAGGAGTGCGGAAGATTTTGCCCAGTTCGGTGGTGAGTTTCGCTTCGTCGGCTTTGCCGGTGTTGAGGACTTCGACGGTCCATGTGCTGCCACCGGGGGCTTTGATGGCGAGGAGTTCGGCGGCGGTGGCGTCGTCGCAACCGGAGGCGAGCAGCGCATCGAGCAGGGCGCGGAGCTGGCTCATTTACTTGCTTCGTGTGGGGGAGTTTTCGCTGCGGAGCCTCGGCGCGGAACTGCGCATCGAAGCGGGAGGCGCGACGATTTTTGCGCGAGGGACGCTGGTGCGGAGGCCCTCGGGCACGAGTGCCTGATCGAAGTCGGGCGGGATATTGAAGGACTCGAAGGTTTTTTCGCGGAGGGCCACGGTCTCGGGTGGTGTGCTTGTAACTATGGGGCGCATGATGACGATGAGTTCGGTGCGCGATTTGTCCTTGGTGGTCTTGCCGAATAGCGGGCCGATGAGCGGGAGATTCACGAGTTTGTAAATGCCGCCCTTGGCGTAGTCCTGACTGTCCTTGATGAGGCCGCCGAGGACGAGTGTGCCGTTGTTCGGAACGGTGACGTAGGTTTTCAAAGCGCGCCGCGAGATGTTGGGGATGTCGTTGTTGTCAATGCGCGTGGTGCCTGCGCGCTCGGAGACGTTTTGCACGACTTCGAGGGAGACTTCCTTGTCGCTGTTGATGAGCGGGAGGACTTCGAGGCGCAGTTCGATGGGTTTGAATTGAATCTGCGAGTTCGAGACGACGTTGGTGTTGTTGGCGGTCGCGCCGTTGTTGAATGAGCTGTTGATGCTCGTGGGCACGGGCACTTCGTCGCCGGAGGTGATGATGGCGCGCTTGTTGTTCGTGGTGAAGATTTTTGGGGAAGTGATGACACGGAAACGGTCGGTATTTTCGAGGCATTTCACAACAGCTGAGAAAGCATCCCCGGCGAAGACTGCGCCGCTCAGCCCGCCACTGCCGCCAGCGAGAATTTTAGTGACGTTTTGTTGGTTGATAAGTCCGTTCAAATTCAACACGGGCTGGCCAGCACTGTTGAAGCCGACGAGGCCGCCGGTGGCTGCTGTGCCTGTGCCCGGTGTATTGCCTATGGTGGGGTTGTTGGTGCTGTTCAGGACGCCGCCGTTGCGAAGGATGTAGTCCATACCGAACTGGGAGGATTTGGTCAGCTTGAGTTCGCCGATGACGACCTCGATCATCACCTGCGCCTGACGGGTGTCGAGTTTGTCAATGAGGGCGAAGGCTTTTTCTTTCACGTCGCGCGTGCCGATGATGATGATCGTGTTGGAGCGTTTGTCGGCGATGATGGTGCTTTTGCCGACCTGCTGGGAGACTGGCTGGGTATCGCGCTCGCTGGTGGAAAGGGATTCGCCGAGTGCGCCGGATTCGCCGCCGCCTCCTCCTCCGCCAAAGCTGCTCCCATTTCGGTTGTTGTTGTTCAGATTGGGATTCGTCTGTCCCTGCTGCCGAGAGCCAAGTCCGTTTGTGGTGCCGCCTGCTCCGCCGCCGCCGTCTTTGTCACCGGGGTCTTTGATGGCGGCGATGACGGCATCCACGACTTCCTCGACGGGGCGG
>JBEIQV010000116.1:0-9618 GCA_040376335.1 Verrucomicrobiia bacterium
TGCCAAAAGAGGGAAAGACTGTCGTCTCGACTAATCTCGCGCTTTCCTTTGCGCAATCTGGAGCAAAAACGCTACTGATTGATACCGACCTTCGTCGCGGACGACTACATCGCTTGTTCGGCTATCGCAAACAACCCGGGCTCAGTGGCGTGCTTTTAGGGCAGCATACTTTGGATGAAGCTATCCGCCCGACACCACACGAAAATCTTACCATCATCTCAGCAGGTCAACACGTGGACACGGGCACAGAGTTGCTCGGGTCACAAAAGTTTGCTGATATCATGATCGAATTGCGTAAACGTTACGATCGGATCGTCGTGGATACCCCACCGGTTCTTGGCCTTTCAGAGACTTCCGTTATGCAAAGTCTCATGGATGGCGTCATGTTTGTTATATTGAGTGGGCATACGGCGAATAAAGCCGTCAGAGCTGCAATCGAAATGCTGCAAAGCAACGGTGCGAATTTTTATGGCTTCGTCCTCAACCGCCTCGATCTCAGCACCGCTGCGAACTACTACCAATACTACTACTACTCTCACGATTACTATTATCAGTATCAGCCTACGCATCAGTTAGAAAATACGTAGAACTAGAGTCGTAACTGCGCATAGAGAGTACCACGACAAGCGCGCCTATCCGCTAAAAATGACAGCCTCCGCAATGAGCGAATGTGAGTCCTTCATTGGAGGAGTCAGCGTCGTAATTCCCGCCTACAATTACGCCCGCTTCCTTAAAGAAGCCATCTCATCCGTGTTGGCTCAGCCTTACTCTCCACTTGAGGTCATCGTCGTTGACGATGGTTCCACAGACAACACCCCTGCTCTGCTCTCGAATATCATTGACCCACGTCTTCGTGTCATTCGGCAGGCAAATGCCGGCCTGTCTGCGGCACGCAACACCGGCATTCGAGAAGCTCGCCACCCATTTATTGCGTTTCTCGATGCCGATGACCGCTGGGCAGAAGACTTTCTCCCAAAAGTCATGGCGCGCTTTCGCGAATTGCCGGACGACTACGTCATCGTCACCGGCAGTTCGCAAAGAATGACGGCAGACGGTCGTCTGGTTCAGAAACCACGTTCGCTGATTCTCCCGCCAGCCACTCTCACGGTGCGCGATTTCATCCTTGTGAACCGTATGTTTCCCTCCGCAGTTGTTGCTCGTCGCTCCACGCTCATGGAGTGTGGAGGCTTCGACACCACACTGCGGAGTTCTGAAGATCGCGATATGTGGATACGCATGACCACAAATCATCGCGCAGCTTACATTCAAGACACACTCGCGCATATCCGCCGCCATGGTGAGAATATGAGCAAGCACGCAACGAGAATGCGCGAAAACACTCTGCGAACAATTGGCAAGGCATGGAGTGCCGGTGTTGTCAGTCGGCTTAATCTGCCATTTTGGTTCACCGTGCGTGCTTATTTTGAGTATCAAAGCGCTTGGACACACTTTTCGGCCGGGCGTCGTTTTGCCGCTTTGCGCCTCCTCGCTTTTTCATTTTTTTTATGTCCGATTGTCCTTCGCCCTGGCCGCGTAGGTGAAAAACACTTCTTCCGCCTACGGGCCTTACGCCATTTTTTGCTAAGCGCAGCCAAGAGCCCCGCCCTAATAATAGTATCTACTCAAACGTGACCATGAGAGTCCTCCATGTCGTTACGTCGCTGGATCCCGGCGGAATGGAAAACGGTGTCTGTAATATCGCGCGAGGCCTTCAGCCGCGAGGATGTGAGACGCACGTCGCATGTTTGGAAAGGCGCGGCGCATTTGCCGATCGGCTGCCGCAATCTGAAAATTTAAGCGTGCTCGGTAAGCACGGCGGCTTCACCCTGCGAACCGTCTGGGCGCTTGTGCGGACGCTCCACCGCGTGCGTCCCCATATCGTCCATACCCACAATCTCGGCCCGCTCATTTACACTGCCCTCGCAACGCTCGGTGGTCGCACATATCCCATTCTGCATGGTGAGCACAGCCAGTTTGCGCCATGGGAACTCGAACCGCGACGCCTCCGCCAGCGCCACAAACTCTACCGCGCCTGCCGTGCCATTCATACCGTCTCGCAGAGCCAGCTTGATGAACTGATCCATCTCGATTTTTCACGCAACAAAATCACGGCCATCGCAAACGGCGTGGACACCACACACTTCGCGCCAGGCGACCGTATCGCAGCACGCACAAGACTTGGCCTGCCTGCGGATGCAACCGTGCTCGGGCTCGCAGGTCGTTTTGGCCCGTTCAAAAGGCACGACATCCTCCTTGCGGCGTTCGAGGAACTCGCCCCACTACAGTTGCAGGTGCATCTACTTTTCATCGGCGGAGGCGGCAGTGAAGAAGTGCGCATCCGCAAACTCGCCGCCGCGAGCCCGCATCGGGATCGCGTCCACCTAGTAGGCTTCCACGCCAATCCCGCGCCGCTCTACAACGCGCTCGATTTGCTCGTCATCCCCTCGGTGAACGAAGGTATGTCCAACGCCGCTCTCGAAGCAATGGCCTGCGCAGTGCCGGTGCTCGGAAATCTCGGCTGCGGCCACGAGCAAATACTCACCTCCGGTAAAAACGGCATCCTCGTCGATCTCACCACACCCGCCGCCCTCCGCTCTGCGCTCACGCCCTTGCTCTCCTCTCCGCAGGCGCTCGTTGACATGGGCCTCCATGCACGCACAACAGTAAAATCCCGCTTTTCCCTAGCCACGATGCTCGACGCCTACTCACAACTTTACCGCGCACACGCGCGCAGGACCTGACGCCACGATGGACTTCACGTGCATTGTTCTCTTTCTCGCCCTCTACTACCTGAAGCCACAGGAGTGGACGTCTATATTTTCGACGATTCGTTTCGTTCAGCTCGTCATGTTCGCGTCACTCACCACGCTGTTTTTCCGTGAACGCAGCCTGAAGGCTAGGGACTTCTTCCGCACTCCGCATGACTGGGCGGTTTATGGCTTCCTATTGTGGATCATCATCTCCAGTCTCTCCCCATTTTCTACTTTTAAGGACGACATCCTCAATCGTCTGCTTTTTTATGTCGTCACCGTTCAAACACTGTTTTCGATCACGAGATTAAATAAATTTCTCGGCTGGTGGACTGTTTTCCTCGTCATCACCTCATTTCTCGCCCTCGCGGGAGAATACTTTTGGGATCCGCTGGGCAGTTCGGACATTACAAACGGCGCGATGAAAGGCCGGCTGGTGCTGAATATTTCGACGGCAAACAATCCAAATGCACTGGCCCATGCCCTCGCGCCAACCTTGGCCATGCTGTATTACTGCACATATTGGAAGCGGTCGGTCTTTCTGAAAGTCTTGGGCATCGCCGGAATGGGGCTCGTTACTTTCACAATTTACTTAACTGAATCCAAGGGGGGCTTTCTGGCCGCTGGAGCCACTATTATGGCCATGTTCACGTTTGGACGCCCGAAATCCGCACAGATCGTAATTGGTGCAGCTCTCTTCATAGTCGGCTCTGCAGCCATGTATTCTTTGCCACGAATGACTGAACTCAATCGTTCCAAGTCGGATCAGGCCATTCAAGGGCGCGTAGCTTCTTTCACTCACGGCTATCAATACTACCAATCCCTCACCACGGGTGTGGGAAATGGACAGTTTATTAAGCGACAGCTTGCCGACCATAAACTGAACAAAGCACCGCACTCCGTTTATGTCGCCATCGGTGCACAGCAGGGAAAAACTGGAATGTTTCTGTTTCTGCTGATCATGTGGGCTAATTTTCGCACGTTGATTTTCATGAAAACGCAAAGCGTCGAACAGGAGCGTGCGCGAAGAATTTTATTCACGCTCGTGTTCAGCTACGCGATTTCCGGATGGATGGTGGATTTTGCCTACCGCCCGAGCTTTTTCCTTTTCACTGCGGCGATAGCAGTGCTGCACCGCCTCTTCCTTCTCGACCAAAAGAAAGAGGAAGAAACAGACACGGGACACCAAACGATGATTTGGAAGCAGGCCTCCGCAGCGCCCTCACTTGCCATGCCAGGCCCAGCATTGGAACTCGCCCCCCCCACAGACAGCGCCCTGCTTCCTCGACTCACCTTCATGCAGGTCGAAAACCCTCTATCCACACTCGGCCAACAAGACGCGGAGGCTATAAATAAGCCAAAAAAGAAATTCAGTCAGGGAGTAACGCTGCTGGATATAGGCGCCGTGCTGGTGCTGATGAAGCTCGTGGAAATGATGTGGGTGTATTGCATCAACAATATGTAACAGTGCCCATGTTCACCGTCTGGCCCTATTTGATTTTTTGGACAAGCGCCATCTGCCTCGCCATTACCTATGTGCTCTATCCACTGGTGTGCCGATGGTTCGCCCGCACGTTTCCCCGACCACCCATACGGCGCGATGATGCGTCCGTGCCGTCCATCACTGTCATCATCGTGGCCCACAACGAAGCAACCCGCCTCCCTGAACGCATCGCAAATCTCCTGAGTTCCGATTATCCACAGGAAAAGCTGCGCATCTTGATCATGGACGACGGTTCCACTGATACGACCAGAACAGTGCTCGACTCGTTAAAAAATCCTCAAGTTCGCTACATTCACCTCGCTGAGCGCAAGGGAAAACCAGCCGCGCTCAATGCCGGAATCTCCGCTAGCGCTGGCGAGATTTGTATTTTCGGCGATGCGCGGCAGACATTCGCCAGTGACACCGTCCGGCGGCTCGCCGCTGCGTTTTCTGACACGAAAGTAGGCGCTGTCAGCGGTGAATTGGAAATCGCAGCGGGATCCTCTACAATCGGAATCGGCATCGGCTCGTATTGGGAGCACGAAAGGCGGCTGCGAAGCGATGAAGCCGCCCACGATTCCTGCATCGGCTGCACCGGTGCCTGTTACGCGATTCGCCGCATTCTTTTTTCTCCATTGCCGGAGGATACGCTGCTTGATGACGTAGTGATCCCCCTCCGAATCGCCGCCGAAGGGTATCGTATTTTGCACGACAGGGCCGCGCTTGCCTACGATGAGCAACCTCAAGATCCAAAATTTGAAGGCCGCCGAAAACGCCGCACACTAGCGGGCAATTTTCAGATGCTTTTCCGCTACCTAAACTGGCTGCTCCCGACTGGGCACCGCCTCTGGTGGCAAATTATCGCCCATAAATACCTCCGAATCCTCGCGCCGCTCATGCTCCTGGGCACCTTGACAGGCGCCCTCGCGCTCTGGCCATCGCCGTTTTTCAGCGCTGCGTTTTGCTTGCAGGTGCTGTGCTATCTACTTGCCATAGTCGGACTCATCAGCAGGAGCCGCGCGAAAATATTCAGTTGGCCTGCAGGCTTTCTTTTCCTGAACTTGATGGTTGTTCTGGCTTTTTTCGACTACCTCACCGGACGAGCCTCCCAAAAATGGGCCATGCAAAAAAATGCGGGGCCACAGCCCTCCGTGGATAACTCCGTGCTCGACTCCACGAAACGCTGAGACTAGCGACTTTGAAGTATCCGACTTTATCCCAAAGACTCGCCACCCTTTATTCACCGTCTTCTAAATGCCCGATTCCTCGTCCCGACGTTTTTCCGTCATCACCACGATCCAGCAACCCACACCATCCATGGTGCGGCTGGTTGAGAAACTACGGGAAGCAAACTGCCCACTGCTGGTCATCGGCGACAAAAAAGGCCCGTATAACTACCCATTGCCCGACTCGGAGTTTTTCTCCTATGAAGCGCAATTGAAGCTCCCTTATCGCCTCGCAACCCAACTGCCAGCGGGACACTACAGTCGGAAAAATCTGGGATACCTCATCGCTAACAGCCGCAAAGCGAAGATGCTTTACGAAACCGACGACGACAATGCCCCCCTCCCCTCGTGGACATGGCGCGATACGCAGGTGAAAGCTCGTCACCTTACCGGCATCGGCTGGATGAACGTCTATAAATTGTTTTCCTCCGGATTCATCTGGCCGCGTGGCCTGCCTCTCACTCACACGCAAACAATCCCCTCCCTCGAATCACCTGATACCCCGCGCACTACACACGCACCCATCCAGCAGGGTCTCGCCAACGGGGCCCCAGATGTGGACGCGATTTGGCGCTTGCTGAGCAATTCCTCGATCACCTTCCGAAACGCTGATCCCGTGATGCTTTCAAAAGAGCAATGGTGCCCCTTCAACAGCCAGAGCACGTGGTGGAGCAGCATCGCCTTCCCCCTTCTCTATCTGCCGAGCAATTGCTCCTTCCGGATGACCGATGTCTGGCGCAGTTTCATCGCGCAACGCTGCCTTTGGGCACTCGGCTCAGGCGTCGCCTTCCACGGTGCCGAGGTATTTCAAGAACGCAACGTGCATGACCTCATGCGCGATTTCAAAGACGAAGTCCCCGGCTATTTGCAGAACGACAAAATCGCCAGCCTGCTCACCTCCCTGAAACTCGACAGCGACCCGCAAGCCTTGGGGGCAAATCTTTTGACCTGCTACGAACATCTGGTTTCCGGCGACATCTTCCCGCCCGAGGAATTGCCACTGGTTCGAGCGTGGCTCGACGACTTGTCCGAATAGACAGCAAAAATGCCGTCCAGCATCCCAAAGATCACTCTTTTCAGCATCCCGCCGAGGACGCTGGCATATTATGATTGGCTGATCACGGGGCTCGAATTGCTGAAGGAGGCCGGCGAGATTGAAATCGAATATCGCGGTCATTGGTGGGATCGCCTGCTCCGCTGCCATCCCAAGGCGATGCGTCTTCTCCGCCGCCTTTCCCCTGCCTTCGTTGATTTTTGTTCACCAGTGGATCTGATCTGCCTCACCGGCTGCCTCGAATACAAAGGCGCAGTCTCCAACTTCGCAGTGGACATCGCAGACTCCCCCTTCGTCTTCGCTCTGGCGTTGCTGGAAACCGTGGACGTTTATTTCAAAATCCAGTGCCCGAAAACCTTCGACCCCGCAGGCTTTCCCATCAACGCGCACATCCGCGCACCCTACCATCCGGATGTCTTCACCTTTCAAAATAAAATCCGCCCAGCAATGCTCGGGCGACCGCTCGCACACAGCCTGAACCTTCGTAAAAATCTCCCCGTCCTGCGCTATTGGGAGGAACTCGCAAAGACGCCAAAAAACACCAGAATCTTCGCCTCTTTCGGCACCGTGGACGAACTCCCGCCGCGCACAGCCCGCACACCGCTTCCCGCCCAATACAACTATTTCAGCGAAACAACCCTCCTCGCGCGACATCGCGGCCAGCTTCATTCCCCGAATCAAAAACGATCCAAGGTCGTGAAAATTTTGCGCGACATGAACAAGCCCGACATTGATGCACGGCTCTGGCGCACGGAAGATCGATCACTCCACAAGCCAGCTCTTTCCGATGCCGAATATGCCCTCCACACCGCACGAGCCGCAACGGTGGTCAACATCTCCGGCCTGCGCCGCAGCATCCCCTACCGGATCTGCGACACACTCCTCACCGGCGGACTCGTCGCCACAGACACACTCGCCATCAAGTGGTATCAACCCTTCGATCCATTCGAAGTGAAGGAAATCGGCGACATGGGCTACGAGATGGATGAGGACGTGGACTGGGCGTCCGTCTCCGCCACCCTTGCCGACATTCACGCAAACTCAAACACCACTCCCGAAATCGCACGCGCTAGAGCTGATGCCTACCAGCGCAAATGGTCGCCCCGCGCCTTCGCCCGGTATTTCATCTCCCAGTGCGAGCAGTCGCTCGCCTCCAACTAACCCGCTCCCATGTCAAACCAACCACCTTCAAAAGACATCAACGCCGAGCTGGCCTACCAGGCCCGCCACGCAGCAGCGGCCAACCCCATCACAAAAAACTCCGACGAGAAAATCGCCCGCTACCGCGCTTGCAAAAACTTCCGCTCGGATCGCAAGGAATACACCTACCGCCTCATCCACGAACTCAAGCCCGCCAGCATCCTCGACTTCGGCTGCGGTGACGGTGAAGTCTGCGTCCAGCTCGCCCGCCTCGGCTACAACACCACCGGTTTCGATGTTTCCCCCGAATACATCGACCTCGCCAAAGAACGCGCCCGCATTGACGGCGTCGAAGATAGGGTGAAATTTTTCGTCGCCGACGGCTCCAACCTCACCCTCGCCGAACAAACCTTCGACCTCGTCCTCGTCCAGCTCGTCCTCCACCATGTGGACCTCCAGCCCTGCCTCGAAGCCATCCGCAAACACGTCAAGCCCGGCGGGCACGTCATCATCGTCGAGCCAGTCGCATATTCCGCCACACTCCGCTGGCTTCGCGACCGCACACCCGTGGAAAAAGACATCAGCCCCAACGAACGCCAGCTCACACAGGAAGACATCCGTATCATCAACGAATACTTCACCGTCAGCTCCGCAAAACACTTCCGTCTCCTCGCCCGCCTCGACCGCGTCCTGCCCGACTTCCTTCATTCATCATTGCGGAAACTGGATGGACTCCTCCTCGCCATCCCAGGCATGAACTACTTCGCAGCCACCGTCGTCCTCTTCGCTAAACGCCATGCCTGATCGCGCACATCTGCGCATAAAACACCCCGCAACTTGATACAAAAAGGCCTCCACCGCTGGCTCCCCGCATGGCTCACACGCAGGCGCACCACTCCGCCCGCCGAGCGCCATGTGTTCATCGCGGTCTGCGATCATTTCGAGCCGCTCCACGATGCCGACAAAACCACCGCCCTCGCACGCATCGCGCTTTGGCAGAACGAGTTTTCAAAAATCTGCGCCCAATATCGCGACAGCTCCGGCGCACGGCCGCGCCACACTTTTTTCTACCCCATCGAGCAATGGGACACCGACATCTGCGGCGCACTCGCGCAGCTCTGCCACACCACCGGCAGCGAAACCGAAATCCACCTTCACCACCGCGACGACACCTCGGACAACCTCCGCCGCGTCCTCATCGAGGGAAAAGAACGCCTCGCCAGTCTCGGCCTCCTCTCCCGCGATCCCGACGGCGAAATCCGCTACGGCTTCATCCACGGCAACTGGGCGCTCGACCACTCCCACCCCGAAGGCCGCGCCTGCGGCGTCGCCGACGAACTCGCCGTCCTCCGCCAGACCGGCTGCTACGCCGACTTCACCCTCCCTAGCGCCCCCAGCCCCTGCCAAATCCCCACCATCAACTCCCTCTACTACGCCCGCGAAGACGGCCGCCCCCGCTCCCACGCACACGGCCAGCCCGCCCGCGTCGGCAGCATCCGCCCCAAGCGCGACGACGAACTTCTCCTCATCCAAGGCCCCCTCACACTCAACTGGCGCAGGCGCAAATTCGGCATCTTCCCCCGCATCGAAAACGCCGACCTCACCGGCGCAAATCCTCCCACCGCGCTACGACTCAGCCTTTGGGAAAAATGCCACATCCATGTCGAGGGTCGGCCCGATTGGTTATTCATCAAGTTGCACACCCACGGCGCCATTGAGCGCAACAGCGCCACCCTCCTCGGTCGGCCAATGCACGCCTTCCACCGCCACCTCGCCGAACGCGCCGCCGCCGATTCCCGCTTCCACGACCACTACGTCACCGCCCGCCAGATGGCCAATCTCCTCCACGCCGCCGAAACCGGCGCCACCGGCGACCCCACCCCCCACCGCGCCACCCGCGACCAAGCGGTCGCATCGTATAAAAATGTAATTTAGCGGTTAGTATTGGGTAACGATGGGGTCTAA
>JBEIQV010000198.1:0-6365 GCA_040376335.1 Verrucomicrobiia bacterium
CCACACGACAGCGAGCGACGGACGCAATACGCTACGCCAAATGGCCGACGCGGCGGAGGAACTTGGCCTTCAATATCTCGGCATCGCAGATCACTCGAAGTCCTCGGTGCAGGCGCACGGGCTCGACGAAGCGCGGTTGCTCGCGCAGGTGGCGGAGATTCGAGCGATGAACAAGGAATCATCATTTCGTTTGTTCGCGGGTAGCGAGGTGGATGTGCTGAAGGACGGCTCGCTGGATTTTTCGGACGAAATTCTCGCTCAGCTCGATTACGTCGTGGTGAGCGTGCATAATGCGTTTTCGATGTCGGAGGCCGAGATGACGAAGCGCATCATCCGCGCGATGGAGAACAAATATGTGACGATGCTCGGTCATCTCACTGGGAGGTTGCTACTCCAGCGCGATGCGTATGCGGTGGACATCCCGGCGGTCATTGAGGCGGCGGCGGCAACCGGGACAATCATCGAGCTGAATGCGAATCCGCGCCGACTCGACATGGACTGGCGCTGGTGGCCGCTTGCGAAGGAAAAAGGAGTGAAGTGCGCGATCAATCCCGACGCGCATCACACATCGCAGTTGCAATTCCTGCGCTTCGGCGTGGGCACAGCACGCAAGGGCTGGCTGGAGCGCGGCGACGTAGTGAACTGCCACCCGCTGGGCGAAATTGAATCCGTGCTCACGGCAAAGCGCCGCTAGACTTTGCGTCCGAATTTTTTCTCCAGCTCCGAATAACTCATCTGGATCATCGTCGGGCGTCCGTGCGGGCAGCAGTAGGGCAGCTCGCAAGCAAGCAGATCCTGAATCAAGCGGAGACACTCGGGCTCGCGGAGGACGTCGTTGGCTTTCACGGCGTGGCGGCAGACGGTCTTGGCGATCATGTCTTCTCCGAGGCGGAGCTTGGAGGTTTGCGCAGAGGTCTCGCGGAGTTCGTCAATGATGTCGCGCAGGAGTTGCGGTGGATCATCGGCGCGGAGAAATTGCGGCAGCGCATCAATCTTGAATGTGCCGGAGCCGAACGGCTCAAGACCGATGCCGGCGCGCGAAAGTGCTTCAAGATGCTGCACGAGCCAGTCGGCGTCCTTCGGTCCGACTTCGAGCGTGATGGGGAGCAGCAGTCGCTGCGTCGGGACGCCCTGACCTTCCATGCGGCGTTTCATTTCCTCGAAAAGAATCCGCTCATGCGCGGCGTGCTGATCCACGAGCACGAGGCCCGCAGCGTTTTCCATCAGGATGTAAAGTTTTCCGAGAACGCCGAGCAGCTTGAAATCCTTCGCTGGCGGTTGCGCGGCTGGCGCGATGGCGGGCGGTGGCGGCAACGTGGGCGGAACTTGCTGTGCTGCGACTGGCTGTGGCGTGCTGCTGGCAAAAGTTGAAACACTCGGCGCTGCGGGGCGCTGAAATGAGCTGTCGGCCCAATCGCTTCGCAGCGCGGTCTGCTCGGCCATCGGGATGAGGGGCAGCGTTTCGTCGGGCGTCACGATGGATGTTTCGATGCGCTGGGGCGCGGCGAAAGTTTTTGTCCACGAAGCGCGGTCACTCTCCAGCGCGCGACGCGTGACCTCGACGACGACTTCACGGATGTGCGCCGGATCGCGGAAACGCACTTCGCGTTTTGCAGGGTGGACGTTCACATCCACCGCAGCGGGATCCATCTCGATGAAAAGGAACGTCACAGGATGCTGCCCCTTCATCAGTGCGGTGTGATAGCCTTCGCGCAGCGCGTAATTGAGCGTCGTGTTTTCGATGGGACGCCCGTTTAGAAAAACAATTTGCTGCTGGCGCGTGCTGCGACTGACCCCTGCCTTGCCGATGAACCCGCGCAATTTCACCCCGCTAAATTCGCACTCCGGTATCTCCAGCAATTCCGCCACGAGCGCAGCGCCGCAAAGTCCACGGATGCGCTCGCGCAGGCTCTGCCCAGGCGGGAGCTGCATCACGAGTCGTTCGTCGTTGAGAAAAGTGAAACCGACCAGCGGATGACCGACCGCCTGGAGATGTAAGACGTGCTCCACGTGGCTGGCCTCGGTATTTTCCGTGCGTAAAAATTTCCGACGCGCGGGCAGATTGTAAAAAAGCGAACGCACTTCGATCTGGGTGCCCTCAGGCTCGCCGCAGTCGCGCACCGTTTCCATACGCCCGCCATTCACCAGCACCTCGGTTCCCGCCAGCGCACCATGCTCACGCGTGGTAAGACGGAAACGCGAAACGCTCGCGATGCTCGGCAGCGCCTCTCCGCGAAAACCAAGCGTGCTGATTGCCATCAAATCCGCGCCCGTCCTGATTTTGCTCGTTGCATGGCGTTCGAGGCACAGCAGCGCGTCATCGCGATCCATCCCGCAGCCATTATCCACCACGCGAATGGAGCTGTTACCGCCACGACGAATGAGCACTTCGACGCGCGTCGCACTGGCATCCAGCGAATTTTCCACCAGCTCCTTCACCACACTGGCAGGCCGCTCCACGACCTCGCCCGCTGCCACTTGGCAGGCGACAGCTTCCGGTAATAGGGCGATGCGACTCATTTCCAGACGAGTTGCCGACTGCCACGGCGAAAGTCGAGCGTGGACGAATGGTTTTAGAAC
The DNA here is from genome assembly GCA_040376335.1 of Verrucomicrobiia bacterium. Classification (GTDB taxonomy): domain Bacteria; phylum Verrucomicrobiota; class Verrucomicrobiia; order Chthoniobacterales; family Chthoniobacteraceae; genus SXWH01. The sequence goes on from JBEIQV010000198.1 coordinate 2,581, forward strand.
AGTAATCCGGGCTGAACATCTCGCCACAGTAGGTGTCAGAGACGATGCTCGTCTTTTCCAAAAACCGCGCACAACTTCTCCGACCTTGATGTCACGCAACCGCGCCGCCTTTACACTGCTCGAACTGATGCTCGCTATCGCGATCACCATTGTCGTGATGCTTGTGGCGATTCCGAGCGTGCGCGGGCTCGTGGCGGAGCGACGGCTGCGTGATACGTTCGAGAAATTCGACGCGCTCGCGCGCAAAGCGCAGCTTCACGCCGTCACGCAGCAGCGCACGTGGGCGCTTCGGATTGATGAAGGCGGCGTCTCCATCAGTGCGGACGATCCTTTGCCCGAGGAGCACAGCGGCAGCGAGGACAACGCGACTCCCGAGCAAATCAGCTCCAGTAAGGATGAAAGCTACACGTTGCTACGACCGGCCTCGCTCCTCCTGCCAAAAGACACGCCGAGCAAATGGACGTTCTGGCGCAGCGGCACGTGCGAGCCTGCCATTGTCAATTACACCGGCCCCGACGGCACATGGGCGGCGCAATACAATCCGCTGACCGGCCACGGCGAAATCACCGACCAGCAAGTGCGATGATGCCCGCTTTCAAATCACGGAGCCTGCTGCACAAACGTCGCGCATTTGTGCTGCTCGAATCCATGCTCGCAGTCGCCATCTTTGCCATCGGCGTGCTGGCTCTCGGGCGTTGCATGGAAAACTGCATGAAGAGCGAAAAATACCGCCGCGAGGAAGGCCTCGCCCAGCGCGCGCTCGCCAATTACTGGGTGCAAATCGAGACGGGCGCACTCCCGCTCACCACCGACAAATCCAGCGAGGAACTCAAGGGCGCGTGGTCGGGGATGACGATGAACATGGCCCGCGAGCCGCTCCAGCTCCGCAACGAAAAGGATCAGGAGATTTTCGGGCTCTATAAAGTGACGCTTTCGCTGAATTGGAAATCCGCCGGCGATACGATCACGCGCGAGATGTCGTTCATGATTTATCCGCGGCAGAGAAACGCTGCGCCGAACGGTAACGGTGCACAGAATCCGCGCGCTGGACAAACACCCGGCGCAGACGGCGCACAGACACCGCGCATCACGCCTCCTGCGCAACGCTGATTCCGCCCCGCATCCAAAATGACGAATGACTTTCCAATGACGAACGACAAGACCGAGGCCGGTCTGTTGCGAAACTTGGATTGCCGGGTGATTTCAACCACGGATGTCACGGATGGACACGGATGGATGGACAGCGATTCGGAGAAAAGCATCCGTGGAATCCGTGACATCCGTGGTCAATCATCTGCCCGCATCTGCGGAGAAGTTTTCAAGTCGCGAGAGCTTTGCATCCCTGCGTCTTTGCGCACGGTTCCCGCACGCTTGCGTCATCGTTCATCCATGGGCCGCTCGGGCTTCACGTTGCTGGAAGTCATCCTCTCCGTCATCATCCTTGCTTCGATTGCGCTCGGTATTTTCAAATTTGTGCAGTCGAACCTCCGCGCGATCCAATCTTCCGTTCAGGACACCGAAGAGCAGCTCGCCGTCGAGCGCCTTGCCTCGCTCGTGCAGGAGGAACTTTCCAATATCGTCCCGAAAAGCCAGTCGTCGCTGCTCGGCGAAGGACTGAAGCTCGGCGGCACCAATCTCGATTCCATCGAATGGCGTTCACGCGGCGGCCCCGGCCTGATGACCACTGCCGTGAGCGGCGAGTATCGTGTGAAACTCCGGATGCAGCCGCTGAAGGACAATCAAAGCAAATACGAGATCGGCCTGTGGCGTCGTCCTGCGTTGCTCGACACCGAGAGCGGCCTCATCGCCGGCGGCAGCGACAAGGACGCGACGTGGGTGCCGCTTTTGCAAAACGTCACCGGCCTCACCATCCGCTATTGGGATGCGCGCATGGGGCAGTTGCTCGATAGTTGGCGCGATCAGGCGGCGCGCCCGAGTTTCGTCGTCCTCAGCATCCTCCGCGAAGGCGAAGAGTCGCCCTACGAAGCCGTGCTCAGCGTCCCCGCAGCCATGACCCAGCAATGATCCCACGCCCTTCACACATTCGCGCCTCTGCGCTGCTACTCGTCCTTTGGGCGCTCTTCGTCCTCACGGCTGGCGTGCTTGTTTGGGCATCGTTCATCCGGCAGACGCTGGCGGTCGCGGGCGAGCAGCAGAATGACACCGAAGCGCGCGCGATGGCGCACAGCGGTGCTTCGCTTGCACTGCATCCGCTCGTTGGAAAAGAGACGCCGGTTTTGCAGGCGATGGCGGAAAGCGATCCCGGCTACCGCGTGCAAATGGTCAGCGAAGGAGGCAAGCTGAACGTCAATGCGCTGCTCGGCGGACAGGATCCGATTCGCCTCGATCTTTTCAAACGCTGGCTCGAATCGCGCGGCGTGGAATTCAACGACCGCGAGCGCATCGTGGACTGTATGCTCGACTGGCTCGATGGCGACAATCTCAAGCGCATCAACGGTCAAGAAGACACCACCGGCTACCACCCGCCGAATCGCGGTCAATTTCTCAGCGTCGAGGAAATCGCCGAGGTCGCGGGCACCGAGGCGCTCACCAAATTTGCGGGATGGCAGGACGATCTCACCGTGGATTCGCAGGGGCCGATTGATGTTTCGAGCGCAGAGAAAAACATCCTGCGCCTGCTGCCGGGCATCAGCGACGGGGGGATTGATCGCTTTCTGCAATGGCGCAAAGGCCCCGACGGCATTGATGGCACGCTCGACGATCCGAAGATCGAAAAGCTCGAAACCGTGCAGGCTTTCCTCGGCATTAATAAAGCCCAGTGGGGCGCGTTGGGCGGCATGGTCAGCCTGAAGGATCCCAATTGGCGCATTACTGTAACAGGCTGGTCGGGAAAAGTCGTTCGACAAGTCGTAGTCGTCGCCGCTAAGGGAAGCCAGAACCCGCAGATCAAAAAGTGGAAAGAATGAAGCAAAACGGCACGACCAACGCCCTCCTCACACCGGAGGCACACGGCTGGCGGCTCCATATCAGTGGAGGCGAGGATCGCACCGTGCCTACGCTCAGCGAGGCCATCGCGTCCATCCCCGCCGCCGCGCACATCGAACTCGCGCTCCCGTGCCAGTCCGTCCTGCTGGAGCGCCATAAACTTCCCGCCACCGACCGCGGCGAGCTTGCGGACATGCTCCAGCTTCAGCTCGAAAAAACGCTCCCTTTCCCCGTCGAAGATGTCAGCCACGGATTTGAAATCCTCAGTCAGGGGGAAAACGAAAGCACCATCCTCAGCGTCACCGCCGCGCACTCGGAGCTGGATCAACTTTGCGCGCCGTTGCGCGAAAGCGGGCGCGTCCCCGAGCACATCGGCCTTCAGGCATTGCGCATCGCTGCGGCCTGCCCTGCCGATGAAACCACGCTCGTGCTTTGGGCGGAGCAGGAGCAGACCGTCGTCGCCATCGCCGCTGGCGGGAAACTCGCGTGGGCCCAGCCCATCGCCTCGCTCGACGCCGAGACCGTCATGGGCGAACTCCCCGGCCTGCTCATCAGCGCCGAACTCGATGGCGTGCCTTCCGACTTCACCGCCATCCGCGTTGCCGAAGATTGCCGTTCGCTGACCGAGCCGCTCGCCGCGCATTTCGGCAAAAAAGTCGAGCCACTCGGCTATGGCGCCATCGCTCAGCCCGGCGAAAAATCCCTCGCCGTCATCGCACACACGGGCCTCGATTTACTCCCCGCCGCCTGGAAGCACGCCGCGCGCAGCCGCCATCGTGGGGAAAAGCTGAAGCAAAACCTGCTCACCGCAGCCGTCGTCTATTTGCTCATCGTCGCAG
>JBEIQV010000326.1:0-3456 GCA_040376335.1 Verrucomicrobiia bacterium
AAAAAAGTCGTCTTCAACACCCGCAGCGGCGGCTCATTCACCGTTGCCGTGCTCGATCTCGCCGCTGGCGGCGTGCGCACGCTCGGCGAAGGCGAAGACCCCGTGTGGGGCGCGGATTCACGCCACATCCTTTGCGCAGGCGGCGGCTCACTCATCCTTCTCGATACGCAGACCAACACCCGCACCACGCTCATCGGCGGACTCGGAAAAATCAGCGAACCGACCTGGTCGCGCTAAGAGATTTGGGGAGTGGGGTGGCCAACGGGATTCGAACCCGCAACAACCAGAATCACAATCTGGGACTCTACCATTGAGCTATGGCCACCATTTTTGAGGGGCTGGACTGATAGCAGAACGAACGCGCCTGCCAAGGGACAAAATTAGGATCGTGTTTCGCGGACGATGAAAGCTATTTCATAGCTCTTTGCACATGGACAACAGAACTGCGGTAACCCACAACTTTGTGAAGCCGCTACGCCTCCAAAAAAATGACCCGAATCCAATAATTATCGAACGTTTATGACACCTACTCCTCACAAAACATCCGCAGCGTTTGCACTAACTGTCGGACTTTTTTCGATCATTTCTACTACGTCTGCAAACGGAGCGACTTGGGCGGAGTCGTTTGAGGGCAGGTTTGCGAGAAACTATTTCGTCGAGCCTCAGGATATGAACGGAGGCTGGAGCAACTTGAGAATCAATCCTGCCGCTGGCTATTCCGGCAGCGCTGGTGAAGTCAACATTGTCAAAACGCCCGCCCGCATTGGCAATGGTGCGATGAAATGTGTGCGAACACAGCAAGGTCGCCGTATGGAATTTGAACTGGTGAATCGCGATGAAAACGACAGTCCGCGGTTGAATCAACATTGCTGGGCAGCCGTCAGCATTCTGGTCCCGGCGGCCAGCATCACGCATTCAGGAATGGTGATTCAGTGGCATGGTGGATTCCCCGGAAAAGCCCAAGGTCAGGAATACGCGCAAGGCCCGGAGGCGTGCCTGCGACTCGATAAGGGGCAGTTCACTTTTCATACAAACTTCAAGGAATCCAAACAGACCGCGCCGGGCAGCAGAGTGGCGAACTTGGTGGAAAAGGCACAACCGGGGCAATGGTATGACTTCGTGTTTCACCATTACTTTTCGCTGAAAGACGACGGGCTCACGGAAATTTGGGTGCAGGGCCGGAAGCTCTATTCGCAGAAAGGCAGCAACGCCTTTTACTATCGCAGCAAGTTCGCTTTCAAATTTGGCTCCTACGGCAGCGGGACAGGCGGCACGATTCTTTTTGACGAGGCTAAAGTCATGACCGGCGCGGGCAGCTACGAGCAGGTGTCGCCCGGCGGAACAAGGCCGCTCCCGCTGGCTGTGCCCGCAACCATTCCGGCTTTTGCCCAACCAAACCAGCCCGGAGCCACGGCGCCAGCTAGCCAGAAATGAAAATGCGCATCCTCTATCTCACGCTGACACTTTGCGTTTTTGGCGGGCGCATTTTCTCGGCAGAAACTTCGACTGCTGCGAGTGTGCCCGGAAAGGCGGCTGGCGAAGAACCTTCCGGTAACTGGGAAGTCCACCTCCGCCCGTTTATGCGCGAGAAGCCCGAGTGGTATGTAGGGGCCGAGGCTGTCCGCATCGCTGACAACGTGTTGCTTTACCAATGCGACTCCGGCGGCTGGCCAAAGACGATCGCTTTCAAAAAAAGGATCAACCTGACCGCGAATGTCACCGACGCGGAACGCCCCGCCATTGAGGCTGCCAGGAGTAAAACGGACAGCACGATAGACAACGGCTCGACCTACACGCAGATGGAATACTTGGCGCGTGTCTTCAACGCCACGAAGCAGGAACGCTTCAAAGCAGGATTCCTCAAGGGCCTCGATTATCTCCTCAATGCCCAATACGAAAACGGGGGCTGGCCGCAGTTTTCCCCCTTCCCCAAAAACAAGGAATACCTCGCGCGTGTCGTTTCCAACCGCGACACGAAAAACTACTTCGTCCACATTACTTTCAATGACGAGGCGATGGTGTCTGTCCTCTATCTGCTGCAAAGAATCACCAATGACAAAACTCGATACGCATTTGTAGATGCCGAGCGCCGCTCGCGCTGCGAAAAGGCTGTCGCGAAGGGCGTCGAGTGCATTTTGAAATGCCAGATCGTGCTGAACGGAAAACGCACCGCCTGGTGTGCCCAGCACGACGAGAAGACTTTGGCGCCCGCAGGTGCGCGGATTTATGAAAAGGCATCCATCAGCGGGAGTGAGGCTGTGGGCATCGTGCGTTTTTTGATGAGCCTCGACGCGCCGTCGCCCGAAGTCGTGGATGCCATCCAGTCGGCGGTGGCGTGGTTCGATGCCGCTAAAATCAAGGGTCAGCGCTTGGTGGAGAAGCCGGATGCGTCGCTGCCCAGAGGGTTTGATAGAATCCTGGTCGCCGACCCGAACGCGGAGCCGCTCTGGGCACGTTTCTACGAGCTAGGAACACAACGGCCCATCTTCTGCGGCAACGACGGCGTCATCAAACGCAACATGTCCGAAGTCGAACCCGATCGCCGCACTGGCTATATGTGGTATTGCACGACTCCCGCCGATTTACTGAACAAGGATTACCCCGTCTGGCAGAAAAAATGGGCTCCCGAAAAGAACGTCCTGAAAAAATGAACACCACCGAAATGAAGCAGAATAGGAAGCAACTTCTCAGACAAAGCGCGGCGATGCTCGGTGCGCTCGCCATTTTCACAGCGCTGACGAGCCCACTCACCCATGCAGCAGAGAAAGAAACCACACCCGAACTTGCAGCAGTCCTCACGAAGGTTGACCGCACGCTTTTAGAACAAAACGAACAGGACATCCGCGCATGGCTCGATGCGCGCATCGCAGCAACAGGCGATTTCGGCGTTTACTCGTTTGGCTACAGCAGCGTCCAAGTCAAAGAAGACACAGCGAAGGCGGATCTAAACCGTGGCGCGCTGGCAGACTCCGCCGCCCAGTTCATTCGCGCCTACGAGATGCTCGGCGAACGGAAATACCTCGATGCCGCACTCAAGACGGCGGATTTCTTCCTGCAAGTGCAGCAGCCCGCCGGACATTTTCCTACCGGGGCTACCATCCAGCGCGGCGGCAAAGCCACACCGAACGTCGGAAAGAGTCCGCTGGAAGTGGTCCGCATGGAGGACGGCTATCAATTTCGCCCCTTCGCGCTGTTGCTACACGCGCACCGACTCACGGGCGAAAAGAAATACTTCGACGCTGCAAAGAAGCTGGCCGACCTCGTGACACAGCGCATCCAACATCCCGAGTGGGGCTGGTGCTCAACGGAGTTCGACACGCGGATCGAGGGTTCCGCCGACCAGCAGAAGGAGTCGAGCGGCGTTTATGGCGTCCGCGGTGGCGGTTCCTACGCCGACGCCTGCACGTCCGACGGATTCCGCATCTCCGTGATCATGTATCACGCGACCGGTGACAG
>JBEIQV010000081.1:0-11953 GCA_040376335.1 Verrucomicrobiia bacterium
ATATCGAAAAAGGCACGGCAAAACTCAACAGCTATGTGGACTACGAGTTGGCGCAGGAGACGATGAAATTGAAGCGTGGGGATTCGGCGTTGTTAAAAATTGCCGATAAGTGGCTCGAAGAGATGAGAAAGATGACCCCTTCCATGGCGCTCAAGTCCGAGCAGAAACCTGAGCAGAAAATCGCCTGGCAAAAGTGTGTGGACAACGTGCTCGCGCCCATCGAGCGCCAGCTAAAAACTTACCCCAAAGGCACACGCCTTGGTGAAGGGCTGGAGCGGTTGGTGAAGCTGCAGTCATTGCGCGTGAAAGTGCAAGAGGCGGATGCCGCGTAGGTAGAGAAGTATTTTGTAGAACTCGCCGGAAAATACGGGGCAGATCCGCTCTTGAAGGCAAAAATCCAAGCCAAGCTCGCTGAGTTTCTGTATGAAATCGATCCCAAGCGTGCCGGCATTGTGTTGAGCGAACCTTTCAAAACCGTTCCGAATATAATCAAAGAAAATGAAGTGGTCATCCCCACTTTTTCGCCTCTGGATTATGACCGTTATCTCACCGGACTTTTTGAAGAGAAGAGGCACGATGAGGTCGCTAAAATCATCAAGCGGATGGGTGAAGAATACCCACTCGAAGGCGGAACCGCGCCGGCGAATGTTACTGGCGAGGCGCAGGCGGTCATTCTGTATTGGGAGGGCAAGGGGATGCAGGATAAAGGGAACAATGCGGGTGCCGGTGAGAAGTTCAGCAAGCTGGCGAAGGAGTATCCCAAGTCCGCAAAGAAGATGGAGGCTGACTACGGTGTGATTTTGGGCGACCTCGAAAGAGGAACAATGAAGGAGGAGGCCCAGTTGCGCGAGGCGCTGCAACGGCTGGCCGAAATCGTAAAGGTATCGAATACGAAGACCTTTGAACTTCAGGCCAAGGCCCTCTTTTTGATGGGCCGCGTTTATGAAGAGTTGAAAGACTACGATAGCGCAGTGGGGGCTTTTCTGAAAATTGCTGACCGTTTTGAATCCGTGCAGAAGGTCGCGGGTGATGGATTGTGGCGTGGTTCTCAAATCCTCGAAAAACAAGCGAAGGGTGAAATCAAAGTCCTGACACCCGCCGAGCGAAAAGCCGCCAACGACAAGGCCGCCGAGGCAACGAAAGCCGCCGCTGACAAAGTGAAGGCCGAGGCGGAGAAATTAAATCCTCCCAAGGGGAAGGATGCCAAGGCTGCCGCTGGAAAGGATGCAAAGCCCGGCACCGCCAAAGACGCCAAGGCTCCTGCCGACAAGAACGCAAAACCCGAGGCCGCCAAAGACGCCAAGACTCCTGCTGATACGGAAGCGAAACCCGATGCTGCCAAAGAGGCAAAACCCACCGAAAAACCGGAAGTAAAATCGGAAGCAACGCCGGATGAGACTAAAAAATAAACTGGAAGACTCCAACCTATGTTGAAACCACTCACTATTTTCGCAGCAGTCTGTGCCTCGCTCTTTTTCGCCGGATGCGGCGAAAAAACCGCTGCACAAAAAGAAGACGAGAAACGCTTGGAAATCAGGGAAGCCAAGAAGCAGTTAGCGGCGAAAAACTATAAACTTCTTGCCGAGAAATTTCCCAATCACGAACACGCTGGAGAGGCGCATCAAAAGGCGGCGGAACTCTCGGCAAAAAAATAGCGATGCCTCGCGAGAGCGCCGCTGCCTGCGCCGCGCGCGCTGCTGAAATTTGCCGCGAACTTTCGCGGACGTATCCCGACGCGCACTGTGAGTTGGATTTCACGACGCCGCTGGAATTGCTCATCGCCACCATCCTCAGCGCGCAATGCACGGACAAGCGCGTGAACATCGTGACGAAGGAGCTTTTCCGCGTCTGTAAGACGGCAGCTGATTATGTGACGTTGCCCATCGAGCAAATCGAAGAACTAGTAAAGACGACGGGGTTTTTCCGCGCAAAGGCGAAGAACATCAAAGCCTGCTGCACCGCTCTCGTTGCCCGGCACGGCGGCGAAGTGCCGCGCACGATGGACGAACTGACACAGCTCGCCGGCGTGGGCCGCAAGACCGCAAACGTCGTCCTCGGCAACGCCTACGGCATGAATATCGGCGTGGTCGTTGATACGCACGTCTCGCGACTCAGCCAGAGGCTCGGTCTTTCCAAAGCGACGACACCCGAGAAAATCGAGACCGATCTGATGCGCCTCATTCCGCGCGAGAAGTGGGCGCTTTTCAGCCACTGGCTGATCTGGCATGGGCGTCGCCGCTGTGTGGCACGCAAGCCGCGCTGCGCTGAATGCGAACTCGCTAAGCTCTGTCCTAGCGTGAAGATTGCTGGGAAAGACAGCAGGGCATGAACCGACAACTCCCATCAATCCCACTCCCGGCGTCCGCGCTACCTGCGTGCGGTGATGCGTGTTTTTCAAAGGAGACACGCAAGTGAGGTTTCCGCCGCCGCTCCGCATCGGCATCCCGCTGGTGCTTTTTCTGTTTGGTCTCTTCGCGGGTGTGATCTCGTATTTTTTCGAGCAAAGGGAGCAGCAGCGGAGCGTGGAGACTCTCGCGACCGAGCGGATGGAGTTTCTCGGCCCGAAGCTGGCGGGCATGACGGCTTTTCTGCTGGAGAAGAATTTGCCCGAGGGCGCGCAGCGGGAGATCAGCCTCACCGGCACAAGCCCCGGTCTTCGCCACGCGCTGGTCTTCGATGCGCAGGATGTGGTGCAATTTGCCACGCGCCGCGAACAGCGCGGGCTGGGGATCAAAGATTCACTGGGCTCGGGCCAGGTGGAGATCGTCCAGCGCGCCCGGCGGCTATCGGGCGCACAAATCCAAGTCGCGGTGGATGGCGGCAGTCTAGTGGGAGCGTTTCCATTTCAAATGGCCGCTGCGGGAGAAACCAAACCGGGCGGAGTCGGAGTGGTGCTGCTCGATTTCGACCTCAGCCGGCAAAAAGCCGAAATGCGCGCCGCAGACATACGCCGCCTGCAAGTCGTCGTCGTCGTATTGCTCGCGCTCACACTCATTTTTTCGCTCATCTTCCACCGGATGCTGACTGCGCGCGTGAACAGGATCGTGGATGTCTCACGGCAGCTTGCCGGTGGAAAACTGGATGCCCGCGCCGGGCTGTCCGGCGGGGATGAGCTTACGCAGCTTTCGTCGGCGTTCGACACGATGGCCGCGCAGCTCCAGCAGCGCGATGCGGAGCTTCAGACGGGCGAACAGAAATTTCGCCAGATGGCGGAAAATGTGGGCGAGATTTTCTGGCTCTACGATTTTGATCTCGGTCGCGCCCTTTACGTGAACCCGGCTTTCGAGCGTATTTTCGGGTTGCCGGCGGCTTCGTATTTGTCTGCGACCAGCGCGTGGCGCGACGCGATTCATCCCGAGGACAGTGAGCGTGTGCTGGCCGCCTTTGCACTCGAACGCGAGGGGCCGCGCGAAACGGAATACCGTATCATTCACAAGGACGGATCGGTGCGCTGGCTGCGCGATCGTTCTTTCCCCGTCCGGGGGCAGGATGGAGTGGTCAGGCGTGTTGCCGGCGTGGCGGAGGACATCACCGCGCGCAAGCAAGGCGAGGAAGAGAAAGCAGCCTTTGAGCGCAAGCTTGAGGAAACACAGCGACTCGAAAGCCTCGGCGTTCTCGCAGGCGGCATTGCGCATGATTTCAACAATCTCCTCACCGGCGTTCTCGGCAATGCCAGCCTCGCGCGCATGGCGCTCCCGCAGGGCGACGAGGCACAAAAATATCTCGCACAAATCGAGGCGGTGACCATTCGTGCAGCCGACCTTTGCAAGCAAATGCTCGCTTACTCTGGCAAGGGCCGTTTCACCGTCCAGCTCCTCGATGTCAGCGCAATCGTTGAGGAGACCACGCAGTTGCTCCATATCTCCATCGCCAAGGGCGCCGTGCTTCGTTTCAACCTCGCAAAAAATCTGCCGCCCATCAAAGCCGACCCTACTCAGATCCGGCAGGTGGTGATGAATCTCGTCATCAACGCGAGCGAGGCGCTTGCTGGAAAGAGCGGGACTATTTCGCTCAACACAGGCGTCGTCCGCGTGGATCGGGAATATCTTTCCAACACCGTTCTTGCCGATGAGATCCCCGAGGGAGACTACGTGTTTCTGGAAGTCGCCGACAACGGCTGCGGGATGAGCGCCGAGACGCAGAGCCGCATCTTCGAGCCGTTTTATACGACGAAATTTGCGGGCCGTGGCCTTGGGCTCAGCGCCGTGCTGGGAATCGTTCGCGGACACAGCGGTGCGATGAAAGTTTACAGCGAATCGGGCAAGGGCACGATGTTCAAACTGCTCTTCCCCGTTGCCGAGGGCCATGCGCAGCCGGTGCAAAAAGACGCCACGGATGAGGCAAAGTGGCGTGGCGCGGGCAGCATTCTCATCGTGGACGACGAGGAGACGGTGCGGGCCGTGTGCGCGAGGATGGTGGAGTCGTTCGGCTTCAAAGTGATCCTCGCTGCGGATGGCACGGAGGGTATCGCCCGGTTCCGCGAACGCCGCGCAGAAATTTCCGCCGTGCTGATGGATCTCACCATGCCTCACATTGATGGCGAGGAGGCATTTCGCCAGATTCGGGCGATGGATCCGGGTGCGCACGTTTTGTTGATGAGCGGGTTTAACGAACAGGAAGCGATCGATCGTTTCACCGGCAAGGGGCTCGCAGGTTTTCTGCAAAAGCCATTCAGAACCGAGCAGCTTCGCGCCAAGCTCCGGCAGCTTCTGGCAGGTGCGTGAGCGCGCATATTGCCGCCCCTGAATTCACTAAGGCCGCTGGCACGGCCTATGCATTTAGGGCGCAGCATGAAAGCTCTAGCCCAACTCACTCTCGCCACCGCGTTCGTTACTTTTGCGACGGCCGCAGACATCTCACCAGCGACGTCGCCAGCAGCCGTCGAGTTTGAAAACTCCGAACTCATCACTGGCGTCCAGCAGGGCGTCGTGCAGGCCAGTCTCCAAGGAAATGGCCGCGACCAAATCACCGCCAAGCTTCGTAATAACTCGCCCACTCCGCTCCACGTTCACGTTCCAGCCGGGCAGATTTTGGAAAGTGGCCGTAACACCGTCATCGCACTGCGCGCAGCAGAAATTGATTTGATGCCTGCACAGAGCGCCGAGCTTTCCATCGCGACCGCCGCCATTCATAGCACGAACAAACTTGGAAAGAGCGCTTACAAACTCTCCTACCAAACCGCGCCCAAGCTCGAACCATTCATCGCATGGCTCGCGCAGCATCCCGAGATTTCTACGCCAGCCGCGCAGGTCGTCGTGCTTTCTCTCACGGAAAATCTCCCGCTCAACGCGCTCGCGAAATTCGCCCCGGCAAACGGCGTCGCCAGCAAGTTCGACACGGATGCTTTCCGTGCCGAAACCGGCGACCTCCTCGCCGCGCTCACCGCACTCCGCGACACAGGCGCAAAAATGGAAGCCATCGCTCTCACGCTGGACCCGCAACTCCGCATCGAAGCCATGATCGAGCCGCTCAGCCGCGAAGCCGCCAAGCGCTACTACGGCATCAGCGAGGAAAGAGAGTGGGATTTCTGGAAACACGAACTCCTCAACGGCGACCCGAGCACACGCCACTACGCACTTTTCGGAATCGCCCGCTTCTATCCCGATGTCGCCATCGAGATGCTTCCGAAATGGGTGCGTGAAACGAAGACACACTCCGTCTTCCGCATGAGCGCCATTCAAGCCCTCGCTGATACGCAACGCCCGGAGGCATTGCCACTCCTCCGCACGCTTGCAGAAGAACTCGGTGGCGATACGGAACTCGGAAAATCCGCAGCCCAAGCCGCGACCTACCTCGATCAACGTCTCACGGAACTCTCCCAGCGCACCATCGTCGCCTTCCGCGGCACAGACGGTGCCGGTGGTTTCTAAAATGATGTGTTAATTTTTTGGCCGCACCCGGCCTCTGACGGGATTCAGCCCTCCCGCCGGGGCCGGGTGTGTGCTTTTAACGCGCGGGAAACTGCTCGTCGTGCGCATCTCGTTTTTCAAACTATCGGCCTTGAACATGGGTGAAAAATCCCCATAGATGCGGACGATGAACTCTATTTTTAAACAATCCTTCAAGCCCCTCCTTGCCTGCGCGCTTCTATGTTCGCTCCCGGCAAATCTTCACGCATGGGCTCCTAATGCGAACGAACTGGGCACTGCGATCACTAGTGGCGATTTTTCTGCATATGAAAATAACCTCCGCACATGGCTGAGTGCGAAGGCACCTGCCAGCATTTCCGAGGAAACGCTCAAGCCCGTTCTGCTGGATGCCACCGTCGCGCTACCTCTGGCTCAGCGGCAGTTCATCGCAAAAGTTGGCCCCTCAAATCTTTCAAATTTTGCCAAGGCCGATCCGAAGAACAAAACCTTCCTAGCTTGGCTGCTCGGCAACTCGAAGGCTTTGCACGAGTATTTGCTGGCGACCACACCGCTCTCGGTTCCTGTTCGCGATGATAACAGCTACGGCCTCCCGCTTGGCGGACTGGAAAACTGGAAGAACATCTTTTCGGCAGACCCGCAATCGAAGGAAGGCATCAATTTAAAAATTGCCATCGCTACCTCTATTCGCCCTCCCGGCACAGGCTCGCGTGGCTCCGGCCAGCAGAAAGTTCCGAGCACTCCTCTGGTGCGCTATCAGTATTTCAAAGATGCCCAGGCGAAAGGGCAGCTGTTTCCGAGTTTCAGCAAACTCACCACTTGGGAGATGACCCATGTGGTTTGCTCCGGCGGCTCCGAGGCGGATCTGACATGGGGACGCGAGATGGTGCGCACGATGGCGTCCGACTTACTGAATGGCGAACGTGTCGTTGATACGACATCCTTGGTGTGGCGTCGCAATTCACCCGTTTCGCACGTGGACTACAAAACGCTCCTTGATGGCGGCGGAAAATGTGGCCCTCGCTCTTCGTGGTCCGTGTTTATCTGTCAGGCATGGGGCATTCCGGCCATCGGAGTCGGGCAGCCGGCTCATGCTTGTGTCGCTTATAAAGGACTCAATGGTTGGCAGGTCGCCTACGGTCGCGGCTGGGATGCTTCGAGACTCGAAGGCATGGGAGGACGCGAGTTCCTCGCATCGGTGGCATCGCGCGACAACGCGAACTTTCCTACCGTCGAGCGTCTGCGCTGGTTCTCTACCACGCTTCCCGCGAAGGAACAGACAGCGGCGGTCGTGGCAGTGGCCAAGGCGCTCGATAAGACCAAGGAAATTACCGACAAGGAATTGAAAGCCTCCGAAAAAGCCGAGGAGATGGACGCCGATTCGGGCGGCCCTTTGTCGAAAGCGGCAACCACCAAGCCAGTGGAAAAACCCGAACCGCCGCAAGCCGTGCCTCCCGGTGTCATCCGCGTGCTGGCTTCAAATTTCGCGCAGACCGGCGGCATCACCGTCTGGGGCGGCGAGCCCCGCGTTTCTGTGCAAAACTCCTACGGCGGCGGTAAGCAGATATTTTTCTCGCAAGGCATGGCGTCGTGCTGGGTCGGCTACAAAGTCAACGTTCCTGAAACCGGCTATTATGAAATGACCACCAAGGTGGCCACCATTAACAGCGGCATGGCTCTATACGTCCGTTCTTTTGGTGCCATGGCTACTGTCAAATCCGCGACGGCAACCAACGTCTGGAGAAACGACACCAAGGGACTCGGCCCGCAGATGGCCGTGGATAACGATTTTGGAACCCGCTGGGCGGTCAACGGCGGCGTGGATCAAGCATCGCTCGATATGGATCTCGGAGCGCCGACTCCCATCAGCACCATCATGATTGATGAACGCGCCTACGAAAAAGTCTCCAAATTCCGTCTCGAATACAAACTCGGTGCCAGCGACTGGAAACAGATTTTCGAAGGCACCACCATCGGCAACAGCTACGCCAAGGACTTCCCGCAGGTCACCGCAGATCACGTCCGCTTGAGCACGCTGGATTGCAGCGGCAACGTCGGCGGCCCGACTTTCTGGGAAGTCAGCGTGGGCACTGTGCGTGACGGTAACGCCTGGATCAGCATACCTTGGACGGCGGCCACCTGGCAAAACAGCAAGCCGGTCGAAATCCGCCTAGTGAAAGGCGAGCGCATGATCTGGATCAATGCCCCCTACCAGCGCGGTGTCGCGATGAAGTCCTTTGACCTCAAATTCAGAGGAACCGCTCCTCTGCCAGCTCCAAAACCAGCGCAGGCCAGCGCGGGTTTGTAAGCTCAAACCAAGCGCACAAACCCAGTTCCCTTCGGTGGGTCAGCTGAAAAATAGAGGCGCGTCTGTCCACGTTTCGAGCCGATTTTCGCCCCTAGCATTCTCCTGTTCGCGAAACTGAACGCGCGGTCGCTATGGTAGAGCAGTCCTGCGGGCGGAAGGCGATGGATCAGAGCCAAGTGCAGCGCGCTCAGGATGAACTCGGCGGCTGGTCTCGCCCCAGTGACCTAGCCGACCTGCGGCGGCTGTAAAGCTCGAGGATGGCGGCCACATAGAGCCAGCCTTCGGTGGTGCGCACGCAGGTGATGTCGCTCACACACTTGGTTGGAGGTCGGCTTTGGATGTTTTGCGAGGCTGTTGGGGGCGGTGAGTTGGGTGTGTGCGCTCTGCGTTTTGCGGGGCACGAAACGGCGCTATCAACCCGTCCAGCGCTTTGTTCGTTTTCCCTGCCACATAAACTTTCGGATAAGTCCCGTGAGCCTTTGCTCATCATCATGGTTACTCTAGTGCCATTCTTTTCCGTCCCTATTTTCATCTCTGCTTCCACCTCTTCTCTGGCATATTTCTTTCTATGCCTGCGGATCTCTTGAATCAGTCCAAACAGCCCATCCTCCGCCGGTCTAATGGCGGTATCCGTGCGAACGCAGTCGCGGGTCTTGTTTTCGCACTATTCCTTGTCGTGCTAATGAATGTGCGACCATTTTCCCCCTGGTTACCGCCTGAGACTAAGCTGAGGTTCGCTGCGGAGATTCTTTCGCCTGCGGACGGCAAATTACAGGTCGGGAAAATGATCTATGGAGGCATGATTGCATTGCCGGGGGGACGCGTCGCACTTCGGAAATCGGACGCCCATATGACTGTATTTGCGGATGTGTGCGCGCCGGACGGTGGCGGCATGAAATTCGTTACCTCGCTCACATCCGGGTTGTTGGAAATGCGCGATCCTCGCATCGTGGACGAGCAAGAGCGTGTCATCAAACGCCTGTCCATGCAGGGCGCGCGTGCCATTGGCGGCGGGGCTGTGCTGGATGCTGGCGACGGTGTGCTGCGAGTGAGCCTTGGGGCCGCTACGGAGATTGCAGTGCCGGTGCAATGGGATCTCGCCGTGCCCTCGAAACTGTGGCCGGGCCTCGGCGTCGTGCTTGCGGAATTTTTTACCTCGGCAATTCTCTTCGGTGCGTTCTGCGCGTTCGTGTCGCGCCGCTTCCCTGGTTTCGGCGCAAAGGCGGCTGCCGCGTGTGCCGAGAGCGCGGAGTCACGTCCTAAGGCCGCACTCCTGTGCGCGGCGATCGCGGGTGTGCTGGTGGCATGCCATCCCGTAGTTTTCCTAGGCGGCAGCTTCGTGTCGCCGGACAACGGCTGCATTGCGCTCTATCACGGCTACCCGAGTCTGCCCGGCGGGGAAAGTGTCGCAGTGAAAAAGTCAGCGGGATCGGATCTTGCGGCCACGACATGGGCGTTCTTGCCCTATTCCTGCATCCAGCACGCGGCGCTTGCGCAGGGCGAGTGGCCTTTGCGAAACCGCTATGCTGGTTGCGGCCTCGGCTTGCAGGGACAGGGTATCTCCATGTTTGGCGATCCGCTGCACCTCATTCCTGTCGCAGCGAATGGCGAGGCATGGGCGTGGGATACGAAGTTTGTGCTTGCGCGGCTGTTTTTCGCGTGGGGTGTCGGGCTCGTTGCGTTCGCTGCAGTGCGGCGGATTGGAATCGCCGCGCTGCTCGCGGTGTCCGCGTCGTTCATCGGTCACTTCGCATACCGCTTCAACCACCCCGCGCATTTCACTCTGTGCTACGCGCCGTGGGTGCTGCTGCCGTGGATCTATGCGATGCGCGCCGTGTCGTTCCGCGATGCGTTGAAATGGATGCCGCTGCACGTCCTCGCGAGTGTCGCAGTATTCAGCAGCGGCGCTCTGAAGGAGGGTGTGATTCTTCTTGGCACGCTGAACTGCACCGGCCTGCTCGCACTGCTCCTGCGCCCGCTCCCGTGGCGTGCGCGCCTCGCCCCTGCGGCGGCGATGCTTGCGGCTAACACGGCTTTCGTTCTCATCGCAGCACCCTCCTGGCTCACTTTCCTCGATCTCATGCGCGAGTCGCGGACGGTGTATGACGTCCCGAAGGTCTTCCAAATCCAGCCCCCGCTCTTTATCGGTCTTTTTGACGATCTCTTCTGTCGCAGGCTCATGCGCGACGGCGAGCACTTTGATCCATCGGGAAATTTTCTCCTCCTGCTCGGCGTGATGTGGTCTCTCGTGCGCGCCCGTGTCCTCGTGCGCGAACCGCTGTGGCTCGCCTGCGCCGTCCTTGGCGCGTGTGCGCTCTCCGTCGCCTACGGCATCGTGCCGCCGTCGTGGATCGCCGCCACACCTTTCCTGAAAAACGTGTGGCATGTGGATAACTGCTTCTCCCTCGCTGCACTCGCGCTCTCGTTCGTGCTCGCTGCATTCGGCCTGCGCGAATGTCTGGGACGCCGTGCTGAGCCGGAGTGGCGCGGCGACTGGGGCATGTTCTGCGCAGGCATCCTCGCACTCTGCGCGCTTTATTTCGGTTTCACGCAGGCGTCGCACGGATCGGGACTCTCGATGCATGGAACTGTCGCCAAAGAGGTTTCTGCAGAACCGTTTTTCAAAGGCTATGCGGCCGCCATCGTAGTGTCCGTCCTTGCACTGCCGCTGCTGTGGTGGAAGGGCGCATGCAAAGGCCTCGGAACAGGCGGCTGGCTTGCTGTGGCGATCGCGCTGGCGCTGATCCACTTTCGCCATGGCTACCATGCGGAGACAAAGTTTGATCACTATGTTCGCAGCCCGCAGCCGAGACCCAACATCCATGCTCCGTCTCAGGCCATCGAGAAAATCCGCGCATCCATCGCCGCCTCCGGCTGCCCCTCGCGTATCGTTGGCACCGACATGAATCTAACCCCCGACTTCAACGCTGTGTATGGGATCGAGTCTCCGTTCGGCGTTGATGCGCTTATGAACCGCCGGCAATGGGAACTCGTCGAGGCCGCAGGCTTTAGCCGCACGTTGGGTTGGCGCGTTGTCGTCACGAAAGCCGAGGTGGCTAAGTTCCTTCCAATCCTTGATGTGTTTGGTGTGCGCCACTATGTCGGCACGCCGCGTCGCGTCATATCTGACATCCCGAGTCTCACACCTATCGCGCTGGCCGACATGGAGGTCCACGAAAGCCGCACTGCATGGCCGCGCGCATTTTTCACCGACCTCGTCACGCGCAGCGCGGATGCAAGCACATTTGTGAATCTCGCGAGGGCCGCGTATCCCGTCCCGTTCGCAGCCGCCGCGCCCGATGTGTCGCTGCCCGCCGCCTTGGAAAGTGACGCCTCTACTTTTGCAAAACGCACGGTCGTGCCCGCGACAGACTACCGCCTCACGGCAAACACTACTGCATTCCGCATAAACGCCCCCGCGCCCGGCGTGATCGTGCTCGGCGAGGCTTTCGAGCAGGGCAGCTACACGGTGACAGTGAACGGCGCGAAGGCTGAGCCGTTCCGCGTGAACCACGCATTCCTCGGCGTGCGTGTGGATACCGACGGGCCGTGCAATGTCGTCTTCATCTACCGTCCGCGGGTCTGGAATCTCGCGCTCACACTAGCCGCCCTCGGCCTCGTGCTCACAGGCATCGCAGGCGTGTGGGCGATACGTCTGAAATCCTGTTCCTAATTTTGATCATAATCCTAATCCTAAAAACGTGAATTAGGAACGAGTCGCGATGGTATTGGCGGTGAATGCGGCGGGGGTGATGGATGGATTTTTTGCTGGTCAGCC
>JBEIQV010000370.1:0-2846 GCA_040376335.1 Verrucomicrobiia bacterium
CGGTGAGATTGGAATAAACCGCCTTTTTAGTTTCCTCGATTTTCGCCTCCATACGCAACACCTCCGGATCGAGGTTTACATTGTTGTCGCGACTGTGCTGGCGCAGGTCTTCGAGTTTGTCTTCGAGTTCCACGATTGGTTTCTCGAAATCGAGTGGCTGGAGTTTCATGCTCATTCCATCGTCACGGGAGCGCCCTTAGGAATCAAGACTGCGATTTCACTCATCGCGGCTGTGGTGAGTGCGATGTTGGCCCCGGCTGGCCGCTGCGCAACGGTTGCCGGTTCGTCGGACTGACCGTAGAGCGAGTGGCCCGGGATGCTGTGGATGAGCACGTGACGTGCGGAAAAATACGAGAGGTCGGTGGATTTCACGCCGCCCTTGTCATTGACCGCGATCTTGTCAGTCACCTTGCCGCTTTGCTTTGGCAAAATGATCACTGGTTTCTTGTTTGTGCCGGGCCATGAGAGCGTCGGGTATTGGCGAAAGAATTTGTCGCCACGATAAATCACAACCCGTCTCGGGCGCTGTTGGAGCACGAGGCGGAAGTCGCACACCGGTGTGAGCAGGCGCTGGCCGGGATGAACGGTTTCGCTTTTGACTTGGTTGAGGTGGGCCAGCAATTCGAGCGACACTTTCGTGCGTGTGGCGATCCGCCCAAGCGAGTCGCCGGATTTTACCGTGTAGGTGTTCGTGTCGTCGGGTTTCGTGGCGAAAAACTCTGTGCTGTTGATTTCCCCAATCGCATCGAGCGCCGCGTCGCGTTTTCTCGATTCGGGAAATTCCTTCAGGAAACGTTCGTAAGCTGAGCGTGCTTCTGCGGGCTGTGCAGTGCGGCGGACTTCTTCGCAACGTGCAAACTCTTCGAGGCTGGGATCGGGTGGAGGAGTTGGGGGAGGAAGCTTCTTATCCGCGACGAGTCGGCGATCAGGCTCGATATACAGCCGCTTCACAGCATAGTAGGCACCGCCAAAGACACTGGCGGCGAGCAACAAGATGATGAACAGGCGAAGAAGCACGGATGAGAAGTTTGCGGTATTGTGGAGAATATACGAGACGGGCGTGAAAAACTTTCAGGAAAATTTCATGCGTTGCCATTCAACGCAGCTTGAGTGCGATTTTCTAAATCAAACCGCGCCGTTTCCATTCATCAACATTCCCTGCGGCTGAGCGCTGGATCATGTCGGTCGCGAACTTGAGCAAGCAGACCTCCCAGCCTTCATCCACGCCGCAAATGACCGTGCACATCGGGTCTTCATCGCGATCCACACGTTCGCGGAGCGAGGCGATGACGTCTTCGAGCGGGCGATGCACGATCTCCTCGCGCACGTCCGTTTTGCGAAACTGAAAACCATATTTCAACACAGCCAGCTCCGCCGCATTTTCACGTAGCCAGCCTACGAACGCCTCCGCTTTTTCGCCGAAGCCTTCGAGCATCTGGTGATAGTGCGCCGGTGTGATGAGGCGTGGGCGTTCGGCGTGTAGTTTGCCATCGCGCACACGCACCTGTCCCACGGTGTCCATCATCTCGGTCACCAGAAAAAAACGGAACACTGTGGAACCAAACGTCTCGATACGGTTCTGCGGTGCCACGACTACCTGCGTGTTTTCTATCGCGTAATGAAAGCTGTCCTCGTTGAGCATGAGCGGGCGGAAAATAGCGGTGTCGCGCTGTGCTGCAATGCGCTTTTCGTATGCGGGAATGAAAAGCGCAGCGTGCTTGGTGGATTATTTCGCAGCGCTGACGCCCGCTGGAATATTCACCGGCATCGCGAGCAGGCGCTTGCTCTCGGTTAGGAGCCATTTCACATCGCTAAAAGGTCGGCTGGAGATGTCCTGCCAGCGGACGTAGCCGGAGGCGTCAATCAGGAATGTGCCGTGTAGCGGCTGGTTCTCAAAGTCGTCGTAAGTGCGATAAGCCTTGAATGCGACAAGGTCTGGATCGGCGATGATAGGGAAGGGGAAACCAGCCGCGTCCTTCGACTGCACGAATGTTTTATTCAAGTCGCCTGCGTTGTCCGTGCTCACGGCGATGATGTCTATACCTGCTGCGGTGTAGTCTTTCGCGACGGGGCCGAGGAGGTTGAGCTGTTCGATGCAGTGTGAGCATCCGCTGCCCAAATAGAACACGAGCAATAGCGGGCGGCTCTTGTGTTCGGCGAGCGAGTGTGTTTTACCGAGTGCGTCGGGTGCCTGCCATTCTGGTGCCATATAGGGTGACCAGCGAAACGGACCGAGCTTCGCGAGGTCGGGGCGTTCGCCAGCGTCCTTTTTCCACTCCAGTTTGGGCCGCCAGTCTGCGGGAAGGTCGAGTTCTTCGACGATGGGATTGAGTCGTGTGAACACGATTTCGCCGAGATCCGCCTGCGCGCAAAGCGGACGGAGCTTTTCGAATGTCTTCTTTGCATCTTCTTTGTTGCCCGCACGCCATTGGATGTCGGCGAGATTTGCAAGAGGCAGGACTTGCCCCTCGGTATCTTTGGCGGCGCGTTCGGCGGCTTCGAGCGCTTGCTTGTTGTCACCCAGCTTCAGGTGAATGCGGGAAAGACGCGTGGGATTGATGTCCTTGGCTTTTTCGAGGAGCGGCTTGATCTCGATCATTGGCTTTGCCTCTGCAATGGCGCGATAGAGCCGCACTTCATCGCGGTATTTTTCCAGCGTCTCGATCTTTTTCGAGAACTTCAGCATCGCATCAGTCATCGCCTTCGCCGTGTCCTGCGATGCTTTGCGGGCTTCGACTTCGGCGGCTTCGGCTGCTGCGAATCGATGCTCGCGGACCTTGGTAATTGCGAGATCCAGCGCTGCCGCCTTCTCATTGCCCTTTGCGAGATTGTTACTCTGGAATCCC
>JBEIQV010000165.1:0-7309 GCA_040376335.1 Verrucomicrobiia bacterium
TTCAACAGCTCAAAAATCCTCCTCGCCCCGAAGGACGGCCGCGTGCAGCTCCACGTGTTGCTCGACATCCCGTCGCTGGAAGTCGTCACCAACGGCGGCGAAAGCTACATGTTCAAACCCCGCGACTTCAAAAAGCTCGGCGAGAAAACCCCGCTGGAAATCTCCGTCGAAGGCGGCGATGTCACCTTCCACCGCCTCGAAGTCCACCCCCTCAAATCCATCCAGCCCACCGCGCCAAAATAGACCCAGAGATTTTCATCCCGTCGGGCATAACAGAGCACCGGAAGGAATCATTTCCCAGTCCTGCTAATTTAGACACAGCCTACGCTTCGCAGCGTTTGAAGAGGCAGACCCACGAGGCGAGCATCCAGCCGGCGATGAGTCCGGCGGGGAGCGGCCAGGCGAGCGTCCACACGATGCCGAGGGCGGTATTCTCCCCTACCCCGCTGAGCACGAGCGTGCGCAAAACGGCGAGCGCGTAGAGGTGAACCGCCGCGAGGATGAGGAACCACGCCAGTTCCCACGTGTGCCGTCGCACGAACTGCCAGTGGGCGCGCCATGCACGGCGGAGTGTTTCGCCGTGGAGCGCGAGCGAGGCCTGCATGGTGGAGAAAATGACGAGCACGACTGCGAGCGACGCGCGCGTGAGGGTGAGCAGTTTCGGCGGAAGCGCGACGCCCCAGCCGAGCGCGAGCACTTGCGGCAGTTCGACGAGCAGAGTGCCCGCAAGCACGACGATGACCGCCCATTTCACGCTCGCACCGAGCCGCCGCAGTGCGAATTCGCGGAGCGCGTCCGGCTCGAAGGTGATGCCGCGCACCCAAGCGTAGGCGTGGAGGATGAGGAAGACCTGCACGCCGAGGCCGAACAAATACTCGAAGAGCGCGGCGGGGCACATCACCAGCGCGGCGAGCTTCGCGGTCGTCGCATCGGAGATCCCGGGTGGATGGAAAAACAGCACGGCCTTTGCGAGCACCGCGAGCGCACCGATGAAGACGCCCGCAAGCATCAGCCAGCCCAGCGCGCCGAAGCGATGCAGCAGCGCGGAGCGGAGCAGCGCGCAATAGCGGTGGCGGTTGAAGAACAGTGCGACGACAGCGGTGAGCGCAACGGGGAATGTGGTGACGGCGTTGTTGAAAAGCCCGGCGATGGATTCGAGCGCGGGCAGCCAGCTTTCCGCAAGGCCCGCGCGAATCGCCGAGGGCGGAAGCCACCACAGCGAATCCGGCGAGCCGCTCAGCCACAGTGCGTGGTCGTGCCATGCAGTGCGTCCCCACGTGAGCACGGCGACTCCGCGCATTTGAAAAGAGAGATTCACCGCGAGGAGGAAGAGCGCATTTGCGCAGCCAAGCCACGCGAGCCTCTGCCACAACACAGGATACCGCCGCACGCAGCGCCAGCCGTCGCGTAAGCTCGCGCGCACGGGGTTCGTGAGCATGAGCAGCACGTAGCCTGCGATTGCGAGCGCGAGTGCGAGCATGTTCACGCCGGACATCCCCGTTTACTCCCAGCGCGAATTTTTGCTCCCCGTGTAGGCGAGGAAGAGGCCGAGGATGATGTGCGCAAGCAGCACCCACACGCAGAGCAAGCCGCCCGCGGGGTCGGTGGGCAGGACTCCGGTGTTGGTCATCGAGTCGTAGTAGCGCGTGCTTTCCATCGAGCGAATGAAGCCGCTCCATCCCCAATAGCTCGCGATGAAAACTTGCGTGAGCAGCGCGATGGCCTTGGGCAACGCGAGCACTGCGCCGCTGAGCGGAAGCTGGAAGCCGACGAGGTAAATGGATAGCAGCGAGGATTGCTCGGCGGATTTCGTCCACGAGGAAATCGCGAGGCACACTGCGGTCATCGCGCCGTTCACGAGGATGAGGCTGAGCGCCTGCATGAGGAAGCTGCCCTCGAAGCCGACGACGAGATTCACGAAGAGTGTCATCCAGATGCTCTGCGCCAAGACGAGCGTGCCGAGGAAGACGACCTTGCTCCCCACGTAGGCGAGCGGGCTGAGGCCGGCGAACTTTTCCTTTTCAAACAGCGAGCGCTCCCCGGCAATTTCGCGCGCTGCGTTGTTCGATCCCATGAGCGCGAGGAGGATCACTTGGAACATGATGAGGCCCGAGACGAGGCCGCCGGTTTTCGAGATGCTCTTGAAGACTTCGGACTCCTGCTTCATCCGCTCAAACAGCGTGCCGACGCCGCTGTCGCCGAGCCGTTTTACATCGGGCAGGCCATCGAGCGCGAAGATCACGACGAGGCACGGGAAGCCGAAGACCAGCGCGAGCTGGAGAATCAACTGGCCTTTGTCGCGGAAGAAAAGTTTCCACCGGCGCGCGAGCAGCACGGCGAATTGCGCGAACACGCCGGGCGTTGGCGGACGCGTTTCCAATGCGGCCTCGGCTGGTTTCTTTTTCCCAGCGGCTTTTTTGTCCTTCGGCTTCCGCCCCTCCACGATGGCGCGGAGACGCTCGACTTCCTCTTCTTCGCTCACCTCGTGCGCAGTGGTATCTTCACTTTCAGGCTCATCAGTCTTTTCTTTCTCCGGCTTCGTGAGTCCGGCGGCGATGTCGGGCAGTTTGCTCTGCTCGTAGTAGGCGTCGCGGTATTTCAGCCACGAGTCGTGCCAGTCCTTCGCGCGGCGCTGCGCGAGGCGCGGATACAGATCCTCGGGGCGCGTGATGCCGAAGTAATGCACGAGCAGTGCGGGCGAGCCGTGGTAGGTAAGCTGACCCTGATAAAGCACGATGACGCTGTCGTAGAGCGCGACGTGCTGGAGGCTGTGCGTGACGCTGAGCACGATGCGGCCGTCCGTGCGCGAAAGGTCGTTCATGAGCGTGACGATCTCGTCCTCGCTCTTCGGGTCGAGCCCGCTCGTCACCTCGTCGCAAAGCAGCAGGTGCGGCGAACTGGCCATCTCCATCGCCATCGCGAGACGTCGCTTTTGTCCGCCGGAAAGTAGCGACACGCGGCGGTCGGAAATTTCATTG
Organism: Verrucomicrobiia bacterium; assembly: GCA_040376335.1. Taxonomy (GTDB): domain Bacteria; phylum Verrucomicrobiota; class Verrucomicrobiia; order Chthoniobacterales; family Chthoniobacteraceae; genus SXWH01. Next base: position 2,979 of record JBEIQV010000165.1, read on the forward strand.
AGCCCGACACTCTTGAGAACTTTTTCGATGCGCTCATCCAGTTCCTCTCCGCTCAGTCCCTCCACGCGCAAACGCAGCGTGCTCTCGATGCACTCGTCCACATTCAGCAACTCGTGAGCGATGCTGAATTGCGGAACGTAGCCGATCTCGTGCGGGTCCATGTCGCCCTCGACGGAAAGATCGCGCCCTTCCCAATGAACGCTGCCGTCCGTGTGCTCTTTGATCCCGGCGATGACTTTGAGCAGCGTGCTCTTTCCACAGCCCGACGGCCCGATGATCGCGGCGAAGTGCCCGCGCGGAACTAGCAGGGAAATTTGATTGAGGAGCAATTGCTCATCCGGGCTTTTGCCGATGGCGAGTGTGATGTCTTTGAGAGCGAGCACGTCGGTGGAAGGGTTGATATCTACGCCGTTCTGTGCGGAAAAATGGCGGATGTCGAATGACGAATCATATCTATTCCTCATTCGACATTGATCCGCCCCACGAAATGGAGCATCCGTCATCCCATGCCCCGTCGCAACGCAACGCAACCCAAACTCTGGCCGAAAGTCCTGGCATGGACACTCGGCTCGCTCGTCGTGCTGTTCATCGCCGCCACGCTGATCGGTCAGGCGTGGCTGAACTCGTATTTGAAAAGCCCGGCATTCCGTCAGCAGCTTGAGGAAAAGGCTTCGATCAAAATGCGCGCGAAGGTTGAGATCGCACCAGTGCGCTTCCAAGGGCCGCAGTTTTTTAGCGATGGGTTCAATGCGACCGGCACTTCGGAAGCCGGCTTCTCCGCTGTGAAGGTGGAGAATATTCGCGGCGACATATCGCTGCCATTCATCCTGCGCGTGATTTTCGGCGAACGCCGCTTTCGCATCGAGAACGTCGAGGTGCAGCGCCTCTCCATCGAATGCTACAAGGACCGCATAGACCTCTCGCTGCCTCCGTATTTGGAAAAAGAACGCGCCACGGATATCAACAATCTCACCATCCGCGATGTGCGAGTCGGCTGGCCCGGCGGCGGGCTCACCGGCACGAGCGTGAGCGCGGAGAAAGTGGAAGGCGGATGGAAAGTCGAAGGGCACGGAGGAAAACTCATCCAACTCGGTCTACCATCGCTCGAACTCGATTCTGCACGCGTGGTGTATAAAGAGCCGTCGCTTTTCGTGCAGGAAGCGAAGCTGCGGCAGGATGGCGGCGAAATCACAGCGAGTGGAGAAATCGTCACGGACAAGCGCGCAGATCTTTTGTTTAAATTCAGCCGCATCAATGTAACGCCTCTGCTTCCCGAAGACTGGAGAGCCAAACTGCATGGAAATCTCGCCGGTGAATTGAACTTCGGAATGGAACTCGGCAGCAGCGCTGCGGTGCCAGTGGTGAAGGGTAAAGTGCGCCTCGATAACGGTGTGATTGAAACGCTGCCTGTCCTAAACAAGATCGCTGACTTTTTGAAAACGGAGCAATTTCGCCGACTCGAACTCAGTCAGGCGAGCGGTGACGTGCGCTACGATGCGCAAGGCTGGCAGGTGACGAATCTCGTGCTCGAAGCCAAGCAACTGCTCGCAGTGCGTGGTTCATTCACGGTGCGAGGCAAGGTGATTGACGGAACGTTTGCCATCGGCGTGACGCCCGGCCCGCTACAATGGCTGCCCGGCGCGCAGGAGAAAGTTTTCAACACGATGAAGGACGGTTACGCATGGACGACGCTGCGCATCACCGGCACCACGGACGACTGGCACGAAGACCTCACAATGCGCCTAAAGATTGCCGCTGGCGAAGCGGTGCTGGATACAGCAACTGAGGTAGCGGGCGGTGCTTTGGATACGACGAAGAAGGGCATTGATGGAGCTGTGGACACCATCAAGAAATTCGCGCCGAGCGTGCCGTTCGTGCCCAACGTGCTCGACCTACTGAAATAGAATCCCCTCGCTCAGCGCGCGGAAGTCCTCCTCCGAAATCGGCCCCGGCCCGACACTTTCACGCAAAGCTGCACCACGCGTCGAACGCCGGACACGCCCTAGCCACGCAGCATCCAGCGGAGCCGCGAGCAATTCGCGATGCGTCGCAGCGATAGTCGTCTGATCTTTCTCACCTGTCGCAGAACCACGCCCCACGTAAAAGCCAGCCAGCGCGAGCGTGACGCGCACCGCCGTCGAGCGGCTGTAGTTCGTGAGCGTGCAGGGCTCGGTGAGCACTTTGCGAAGCCGCGTGAAATGTTCGAGCGTCCACAACCCGGGATTCGCAGCAGGCGAATATGGATCGTAGAGAATCGCGTGCGGCGCGGGCGCTGTTGGAATTTCACGAAAATCCCCTTGGTGAAAATGCCAGCGCACCGAGCCGGATTCCGCAGTGCCCGATGAAAGCAGTGCATCAATGGAAGACAGCCACGGTGTGGGGTAAACGAGTTCCTCAGCGTGCTTGCGGGCGAAGGCAAGTGGCTCAGGTGTGCTATCGAAACTGTGCAACTCGACACGTGCCGCAATACCGCGAAATGCCTCCAGAACCGCGACTGCATTCGCTGCGGCACCGAGACCGACATCCCAAATCACAAACGGTCCGCTCCTTTCCTGTGCACGCTCAACGAGGCACGATTGCTCCACGTGCAGCCCGTGCGCCTCGATCATCGGGCCGACTACCGGATGAAAAGTTTCGCCATGCTCCAGCGAGCGCAGACTTCGCGCACCAGACGCGACGGTGACGAGGGTGAAGGCCATGCTATGTTAGCGCGAGCGCGCAGAGTGCCGAGAGCGTTGGAGCGAGACCCTCGCCTTTGGTTGCCACGGATTCAAAAGCGGGCGCGCCTAAAGGATTGAGCAGGCGTTCCATTTCAGCGACGGAAGCCGCATCTGGCACATCGCGTTTGTTGTAGAGAAATACGACGGGCACTTCCGCGAGCGATGGCTGTGCCGCAATTTCGCAGAGGATGGCACGGTTTTCAGCCATCCTCATTGGCTGACTATCGGCGACAAACAAAAGCACATCCGTCTCGTCTAGCAGACGCGCCCTGTGAGCGGTCTCCGCGACTCGTCCGCTTAGCGTCAGAAATTCAACACGGGCTCGGTGATCCGCGCTATGTAATATCTCGATCGGCAAAAAATCGAATCGCACGAGTTGGCCGCCAGCAATGGGGCACTCAGAAAACTCGCCACGAAGCGAAGGCTCAACGCTGCTGTGGATACACCGCAGCACCGTCGCCTTTCCCGCGCCGGGCAGCCCCATAACAGTGAAGCGGAAGCGAACTTCGCGAGCTGCGTAATCTACGACGGGCATGATGATGAGAGGCCGAGTCCGGATGAAATAAGCCCGATGCACGACGCGAGAGGCTGCGTGTCATACAATGGAGCGAGGCGCTGTTGCTTCTGCTCAGATGAAGTGACTCCGCCAAGCGTGACGGAGGCGAGTGTGGCGAGAAAGGGCACAGTTGGATCTGCGCAAAGCTTCAGCGAAGCACCTGTGAGTCGGCTGCTAGTATCGTCCACTTTCATCGGTGGAGACTGTGCCTTCGTAGGAGCACACTCGCTTTTCCTGCCAAGCACGAGAGACAATGCTCCGAGCGTGACGCGACGAACGGGCGTCGGATCACGATGTCTAAAGAGCGCAGCGAAGTTGCTCATGCAAACACGCTATCACGCAAGGGGGCAGACTGCGCAAGCTGCGCGCTTAATGATCCTCTGAGGTGACTCCAAGCACTTCCTCAAGCGAGGTAACGCCTTCGCGAGCCTTGTCTATGCCGACCATGCGCAAGGTTTTCATTCCTTCACTGATCGCTTGATTCTTAATCACCGAAGCACTGGCGCGTTTGATGATCAGACGGCGCACGGCCTCGCTAACCGGCAGCACTTCGAGAATAGCCGCACGGCCGACGTAACCGCGCCCCTTGCAACGCGAACATCCTGCGCCGCGATAGAAAACTGTCCCATCGTCCTCGATGTTGAGCTTCGCAAGGATTTCCGGCTCGGGGGCAAATTCCTCACGGCAATTCGGGCACAGGCGGCGCACCAGACGTTGTGCGCAAGTGAGGATGACCGAAGAACTGATGAGGAATGGTTCGATGCCCATATCGTCGAGACGTGCGATAGCGCCTGCCGCGTCGTTCGTGTGGAGCGTAGAAAGCACTTGGTGACCGGTGAGCGCGGCCTTCACCGCGATGTCAGCGGTTTCGTTGTCACGAATTTCACCGATCATGACGATGTCCGGATCTTGACGCAGAATCGAACGTAGCGCCTCGCCAAAGCCGAGACCAACGTCAGCCTTTACCGCGACCTGATTGATGCCAGTTAGCTGGTATTCCACCGGATCTTCGACGGTGACGATGTTATACTTCGGGTTATTCAGTTCGCTGAGAA
>JBEIQV010000410.1:0-2040 GCA_040376335.1 Verrucomicrobiia bacterium
GGGAGCGGACGGACTCAGCCTCGTGATGCTCTTCCTCACCGCGCTCGTCACCCTCGCCGCTGTGTGGGTCACTCCGAAAATCGAGAAGCGTGAAAACCTTTTCTACGCCTGTGTCCTGCTCATCAGCGGCGGTGCGGCGGGCGCTTTCGCATCGCTGGATCTGTTCTTCTTCTACGCCTTCCACGAACTCGCGCTCATCCCCACATTCCTGCTCATCGGCATATGGGGCAGCGGCGAGCGGCAGCTTGCGGCGTGGAAAATCACCATCTACCTCGCCATCGGCAGCATCATCCTGCTCGTCGGGCTCACAAAGCTCTACCTCGCACTCCCGGCTGCAGCGCGCACGTTTGACATGACGAAACTGCCCGCGCTCGCGAAGGGCATTTCTGCCGCCGATCAAGCGAGCATCTACATCTGGCTGCTCGTCGGCTTCGGCGTGCTCATCTCACTCTTCCCGTTCCATTCTTGGGCGGCACCAGCCTACGCCAGCGCGCCGACTCCCGCTTCGATGCTCCACGCGGGCGTGCTGAAAAAATTCGGCCTCTACGGTCTCATCCGCATCGCCGTGCCGATGCTCCCCGAGGGCGCGAAAGTGTGGATGAACCTCCTGCTCGTGCTGCTCGTCTGCAACATCCTCTACATCGGTCTCGTCACCATCGCACAGAAGCGCCTCGACACTATGCTCGGTTATTCGTCCGTCATGCACATGGGCTACATCTTCCTCGGAATCGCTGCCGGAAATGTCATCGGCGTCAGCGGAGCCGCGATGCTCATGCTCGCTCACGGACTCAGCATCGCCGCGCTCTTCGCCATGTGCGGCACACTTCGCCAAAGCTCGCCATCGCTCGCATTCACCAGCATGGGCGGCGTCGCCAAGCACGCGCCTTTCCTCGGCTACGCTTTCGGCATGGCCGCTTTCGCCAGCATCGGGCTGCCCGGTTTCGCAAACTTCGCCAGCGAGATGATGGTCTTCTTCGGCTCGTTCAAAACGGGCGCAACACCCGGCGCGCTCACTTTCTCCGGCCTGCAAATCGCCACCATTTGCGGACTGTGGGGTGTCGTCATCAGCGCCGTCTATATGCTCCGCGCCTATCGTAAAATTTTCCAAGGTGAACCGCTGGTCGGCAGCGAAGCCGTCAAGGATCCTTCGTGCTGCATGCGCTGGCCTGTCATACTGCTTCTCGCCGCCCTCATGCTGGGCGGTCTGTGGCCGAAGTCTTTCCTCAATTTCATCCAACCCAGCGTGGAGGCTCTAATCGCGAAGTAGGTCATGCAACAAATCCTTCCCGCAATCTCGCTCGAAGTCACCGTTCTCATCCTCGGCGTGCTCATGCTTTTCGCAGAAGCATTCGCCAAAAGCGCGGATCGCTCGCACATGGCGCGCTACGCCATCGCCGTGCTCGCCGCGCTTATTGGCTTTTCGTTTTTCACACAGAGCGCACCGGCGGAACTGACCGGCTACTGGAAGTTCTACTCCGTGGACGCAACTGCGCTGTTCTTCAAACGCATCGCGCTCGGCACCACAATCGTCGTCCTCGTCATGGCGCTGGAATACCGGCACGTGCTGCAAAAATACATCCCCGGCGTGGAAGCGGGGCAGGGGACTGGCGAATTTTTCAGCCTGCCCGTCTTCATCTGCGCGGGGCTGATGTTCATGGCCTCGGCCGTGGACTTCATCCTCATCTTCGTCGCGCTGGAGCTTGTGACCATCGGCTTCTACGTGCTCGTCGCGTATATGCGCCGCAACATGCAATCGCTGGAGGCGGGCGTGAAATATCTCATCCTCGGCGCGCTCAGCACCGGTTTCCTCGTGTATGGGATCACGTGGATTTTCGGACTCACTGGCAAAACCAATCTCGCCGAAGTGCAGACAGCGTTGGTGAACGGCTTCGGCCCGGTGAGCGCGAGTGGTTCGCATGAATTCGGCGGTCTCATCGGCAACGAATCCGCGCTCCTTTTTGGCATCGTCCTCATCCTCATCGCGCTCGGTTTCAAGATCGCCGCCGCACCATTCCAGCTTTGGGTGCCCGATGTTTACCA
>JBEIQV010000384.1:0-2551 GCA_040376335.1 Verrucomicrobiia bacterium
ACAAATCGAGCAGCCCGGCGATGAGCGCAGCGTAGTCGTCGGCAAATGCGGCGACGCGGCTCGGCTCGTGACGGTAGCTGCGGATGAGCGCGCCATTTTTCCAGAGCTTCGCCTTGATGAATTTCGCACTCCCCTGCGCGGCGGCGAGGTAGCGCGGCTCGTCGAGCACTTGCGCAGCGCGGGCAAAGGCCGAGATGGCGAGCCCGTTCCATGCGGTGATGATCTTGTCGTCGAGATGCGGGCGCGGGCGCTTTGCACGCAGCGCAAACAGCTTTGCACGCGAATCAGCGAGAGACTTCTCGATTTCGGCGGCAGTCTTTTTGAAATGCGCGGCAGCCTCCGCAATAGTCATGCGCTGGATGAGTGTGTTCTTGCCTTTGAACTCATTGAGCGGGTCGCTACCTGCCGGCGCGTTGCCATTTATCTCCACGCCGTAAAAGCGATTGAACAACTCCGCCGCATCAGCGAGCGCGCGATCGATGTCCGTCTTCGTCCACACGTAAAATGCGCCCTCCCCGTGCTCGGGCTTGCCCGCTTCGAGAAACGAATCGGCATCCTCGGCGGAGTAAAAGCCGCCCTCCTTGTCCGTCATATCGCGGAGCAGATAATCCAGCACATCGCGCGTGATTTTCTCCCAGCGCGCATCGCGCGTGAGCGCAAAAGCATCCACGTAGGCACGCGCAAGCTGCGCTTGATCGTAGAGCATTTTCTCGAAGTGTGGGATGTGCCAGAAAGTATCCACCGAGTAGCGATGGAAACCGCCGCCGAGATGATCGTGCATCCCGCCATCGGCCATCTTGCCGAGCGTGAAAAGCGTCATCTCCCGTGCGCGATTGCGATCCGTCTCCTCGCTCTCCGCTGTCGCGCCGAGACCGCGCCGCACGCTCATGCGCAGGAGAAAATTCAGCCCGCTCGGCTGCGGAAATTTCGGCGCAGAACCAAACCCGCCGTATTCGCTGTCGAAGCGCTTCGTGAGCTGATTCAAGCCGCCGTAAAGACTCGCACGCCCCGGCGCATCCGCCTTCGCCTCACTGCCAGCCGCATACTCCGCGAGCTGCTTTGCCACATCCGCACCGTGCTGCACGATACCCTCTCGCTCGTCCTTCCATCCTTTCGCCAGACGCGCCAGCACCGTCTTGAAGCCGGGCCGCCCGCCACGATCCTCCGGCGGATAATACGTGCCGCCGAGGAAAGGCGCGAGGTCCGGCGTCAGCCACACACTCATCGGCCAGCCACCGCCGCCCGTCGTCGCCTGCACAAACGTCATATACACCTTGTCCACGTCCGGTCGCTCCTCGCGGTCCACTTTGATGCACACAAAATTCTCGTTCATCAGCTTCGCCGTCGCCTCGTCCTCGAACGACTCATGCGCCATCACGTGGCACCAATGGCAAGTCGAGTAGCCGATACTCAGAAAGATGGGCTTGTTCTCCTTCTTCGCCTTTTCAAAAGCCTCCGCCCCCCACGGCAGCCAGTCCACCGGGTTGTGCTGATGCTGGAGCAAGTAGGGCGATTTTTCCTTCGCGAGGCGGTTGGTAAATGGTGCGTTCACAGTATTTGGTTTCGTCCCCGTGGAATCGGCAGCCCCGCACGGCAGCGCCACAGCCAGCAAAAAGGCCGCGCACTTCCAACGCAGGAAACCAATCACAGAAAACATCCTCGCACCCTCTGCGAAGCCCGCATCAATGGCAAGGTGCGCCTGAACGTTTGGACCGACGAGGAAAAACCGCCTCCTCGCGATAGGGTGAAACTTGGTAAATGATTAGTATTTCGGGAAGTTGGTATCTATCCGCTCGGCCCAGGCTTCGTAGCCGCGTTCGACGTTCCATGCGCGGGTGAAGCCGGCTTCCTGAAGCATTTTCACGGCGTGGGCGGAGCGGGCTCCGTTTTTGCAGATGAGGATGGTGTCTTCGGCGCTGTCCAGTTCGCTCATCCGCGCGGGGAGTTGCGCGATGGGGATGAGGGTGGCTTTTTCGAGGCCGCAAATGTCGCGCTCGTATGGTTCGCGCACGTCCACAAAACGGAATGGTGTGCCGCCAGCGAGTCGGGCTTGGAGTTCCTCCACGGTGATGTGCGGGACGTTCGCTTCCTCTTCGTGTTTCGCGCGGGCCTGCGGAATGCCGCAGAACTGGTCGTAATCAATGAGGTCGGTGATGGTGGGGTTCGGGCCGCACACGGGGCATTTCGGATCGCGGCGCAGTTTGAACTCGCGGAATTTCATTGCGAGGGCGTCGAAATTAACGAGACGTCCAAGTAGTGGCTCGCCGATGCCGCAGATGAGTTTGACGGCTTCGACTGCCTGAATAACGCCGATGATTCCCGGAAGCACGCCGAGCACTCCGCCCTCAGCGCACGTGGGCACTTCACCGGGCGGCGGCGGCTCGGGGAACATGCAGCGGTAGCACGGCCCGCCAAGGTGCGGCGCGAAAACGGTGGCCTGTCCATCGAATAGGAAGATGGAGCCGTAGATGTTCACTTTCTTCGTGAAGACGCAGAGGTCGTTCGTGAGATAGCGCGTCTGGAAATTGTCGGTGCCGTCTATGAGGATGTC
>JBEIQV010000303.1:0-3828 GCA_040376335.1 Verrucomicrobiia bacterium
CACGTCCTGAATCAGCGCGAGCGTTGATTTTCCGCCGGCGATTTCGAGGTTCACGAGGACGTGCTCACCCGTGGTCTTGCCGAGTGCGAGCGCGAGTGTGTGCGCGTCGAGTTGCAAGTTTTGCGGTGCGTGGTGACGACCGTAGATGGTCGCCGGGACTTTTCCGGCCTTGCGGACGGCTTTTGCTGCTGTGGTTCCGGCTCCGGAGCGGAGTTCGGCTTTGAGTTGGATGCTTTTGGCCATTGCTGTGTGTAGCTACTGCTTGTTGTTGTTTTGTTTTAGTTATGTTCTGGGGATTTCGAACAGGGAAGAAACTGATTCGTCGCCGTGGATGCGCTGGATGCCCTCGCCGAGCAACTCTGCCACGCACAGCGGTGTGATTTTAAAGCCCTCGCCATCTCGGACGGGGACGCTGTTTGTGCAAACGAGTTCGGTGATGCACGAAGACTTGAGGCGCTCGATTCCGAGGTCGGTCAGCACCGCGTGGCTCACGCAGGCCATGATGTCCGTCGCGCCATGCTCTTTCAAAAGTTTCGCCGCCGCGCACAGCGTTCCCGCTGTCTCGGTCATATCATCCACGAGGATAACGGGCCGGCCATCCACCTCACCGATGATGCTCGTCGCCGCAACCTCCGTCGGGCTCTTCCTGCGCTTCGCCACGATGGCCAAGCTTGCATTCATCGCCTGCGCATATGCGTTCGCCATCTTTAATCCGCCGACATCCGGCGAAACAACCACTGGATCATTGAGATTTTTTGCGCGCAGGTAATTGATCACCGCTGGCGATGCATAGAGATGGTCCACGGGGATGTCGAAAAACCCCGCCACCTGCTGCGCATGAAGATCCATCGTCAGCACACGATCCACGCCTGCTGCCGTGAGGAGGTTCGCCACCAGCTTTGCCGTAATCGGCACGCGCGGCCGATCTTTTCTATCCTGTCGCGCGTAGCCAAAGAAAGGAATCACTGCCGTGATGCGCGCCGCACTCGCTCTACGCGCTGCATCCACCATGATCAGAAGCTCCATCAAATTCTGATTCGTCGGCGGGCAGGTCGGCTGCACGAGGAAAACATCTCGGCCACGGATGTTCTCATTATACTTCACCATCGTCTCGCCATCGGGGAAGGAATCCACCGTCGCATCGCCGAGCGGTATCTTGCAATAGGCCGCAATACGGCCCGCGAGTTCGCGATGAGCGGACCCGCTGAAAATCTTCATTTCGAGTGGTTGACGATGGAGCATCCGTGGAAAAGGGGCGCGACATTAGGCGCAGAAGCCCGCTTGGCAAACTGATTCTGCCAGCATTTTACAAATGCGGCACAACACTGGTTCGACGGCGTTTTTGCGTGATATAAACCAACGCAGCCTTGCAGCAGGGCTCGGAAGCAGCGATGGGTGGCGCATGTTTGTCAGCATCTTCAACGATGTCATCGGTCCCGTCATGCGCGGGCCTTCGAGTTCGCACTGCGCGGCGGCGCTTCGTATCGGCAGACTTGGGCTGGATTTGATGGACGGTGAATTGAGCGCCGTGCTCGTGGAATTCGACCGCAGCGGCTCGCTCCCCACGACGCACGACACGCAAGGCTCGGACATGGGCCTTTTCGGCGGACTGATGGGCTGGGACGCGGCGGATGAACGCCTGCCCGGCTCGATGCAAACGCTGAGCGACAGCGGCGTGAAAATCCGCATCGAGACCGTGGACGTGGGCGACCCGCACCCGAACACCTACCGCCTCACGCTCACGAACGCCCGCGAGCGCCACACGCTGCGCGCCATCTCCACCGGCGGCGGCATGATGGAAGTGCTCGACGTGGACGGCTTCGCCATTTCGATGTTCGGCGATTATTGCGAGACGCTCTTTTGGGCGACGGGCGACGGCGCTGCGCTGCGCGCGAAAATCGCATCGCTCGTGGAGGCGGACGCCGTCCTGCTGCACGAGCACGGCGGCGTGCAAATCATCGAGGTGAAAGCACAGCAGTTCGTCCCCGATTCCGTGATCGCGGAACTCCGCAGCGCGGGCCTCGTCAGCGCCGTGAAACGCCTCGCGCCCGTCCTCCCGGTGAAGTCCCGCAGCACGACGCACGTTCCTTTTACCACCTGCGCCGAGATGCTCGCGCACGACGCGGGAAAAAACACACCGCTGTGGAAACTCGCCGTCGCCTACGAGTGCGAGCGCGGCGGATTGAGCGAGACGGAGGTCGTCGAAATGATGACCGGCATCGTCCGCATCCTGCGCCGTTCCATCGCGCAGGGCATCGCCGGCACGAGCTACGAAGACCGCGTGCTCGGCCACCAGTCCGGCGGTTTTGCGGAGCAGATGAAAGCCGGACGCCTCCTCGACGCGGGCGCGCTGAACCGCATCATCCTTTACGTCACCGCGCTCATGGAGGTGAAAAGCTCGATGGGCGTCATCGTCGCCATGCCCACCGCCGGGGCGTGCGCCGCGCTGCCCGGTGCAGTCATCGCGATGGCCGAGGAGATGAAACTCAGCGAGGAGGAAATGGCGAAAGCCATTCTCGCGAGCGGACTCATCGGCGTATTCATCGCGACCGCATGGACGTTTGCAGCGGAAGTCGGCGGATGCCAGGCCGAAGGCGGCTCCGCAGCAGCGATGGCCGCAGGCGCGTTGGTCACACTCGCCGGCGGCACGCTCGCGCAAGCCGTCGCCGCCGCATCCATGGCGATGCAAAGCATGATCGGCCTCATCTGCGATCCCATCGCCAACCGCGTCGAAGCCCCGTGCCTCGGCAAAAACGTCATGGCCGCCGCAAACGCGCTCTCCTGTGCAAACATGGCGATGGCGGGTTTCGACCAAGTCATCCCGCTCGACGAAGTCATCGAAACCGCCAAGCAAGTCGCCAGGCAAATGCCCCGCGAACTCCGCTGCACCGCCCTCGGCGGCCTCTCCATCACCCCCACGTCGGTAGCCATCGAAAAGAAACTAGCCGGAAAAAGAGCCGCGTGCGGTGCGGGCTCGTGCGGGTGCAAGTAGGGGAAATTCCAGTATCTGTGCTATCCGAACCAATTCTCATGAAACCGCACTTACTGATTCTCATCATAGCTTCATTCGCCCTAGTAAGTGGCGCACAGGAGCCCGCGCCTGTTCGCAATGAGTCCGCATCTCCCGAAGCCGCAGCTAGTGCGACGGAACTACGGATTTCCATCGTGCCTGTGAACCGCATCAAAGACATAGATAAATACGCGCATACCTCGGGGCGTTTGAACGGCATGGTAAAAGTGGACTTTGAGGTGCATTTGCTCAATGCCTCCAAGAAGCCTATCAATCTTCACGACGAGTGGAATTCGTGGGGATATTACAACCTGAAATTCGAGATCGGTGACAGGTTCGGCACCCGCTACTGGGTCACAAAAAAACCGCAGGTGTGGTATCGGAACTTTGAGACATCCACGGAAGTCAAACCCGGTGAGACAATGATTATTCCAGTAACTCTTACTGACGAAATATGGGGCGGGCTGCAACCTGTCTGGGATGCGGACAAAGATTTCAACTTCATGTATTTCATTCGTGCCATCTACGAACAATACCCACAGATGGCAGGCTCCACGATGGACGACTCCAAAAAAGTGTCTCTCTGGCAAGGAACCTCGTCATCTCCTCCGTATGAAATCGCCAAAATCCTGACGGATTGGAAGTTTCGGAAATAATCCCCCACGTAAGGGCAGGATGAAAGATGCGGGGCGTGTGATTTTTACCCGTAAGAAAGAATGTCGCGCGGGTGATGGCCAAGCGCATTGCCAAAAGCGATTCGATGCGTAGTCTCCGCGCCCTTTTTATGAGCAAGCCAATAGCGGGACAACGATGGGTGA
>JBEIQV010000063.1:0-13075 GCA_040376335.1 Verrucomicrobiia bacterium
AGCCAGTCGAGATCGCGCCAGACTTCGCAGCCGTGGACGACCTCAGGGCGCTCGGCACGCGGCAGCGCGCGGATAGCCTGAATCGCAGCGATGAACACGGCGATGTGCGTGTCGTGTTTGTCGGCGGGATTGTGCGTGTAGATGACGCGCGGACGCGTCGCGACCAGCAGTTCGACGAGGTCTTCGCGGAGCCGCGTATCGGCGGGGTTCTTGATGACGGCGCTCGGGTAATCGAGCTGCACCATCGCGGCGTAGCACCCGACGAGTGCAGCCTCGCGCTGTTCCTCGCGGCGGACGGACTTCATTTGCTCATCGGTGAAATGCGCGTATTTCCCCGTGCGCGAGCTGCCGCCACCGTCGGTGCAGGTGACGCCGCCAAACCGTTCGGCTTCATTTTTAAAACAGCCGGCGATGCCGTGAAACGCCATGAATTCCAAATCGTCCTGATGCGCGCCGATGCCGAGGTGCGTGACGCGGGCGAGCGCGGCTTCCGGCGGCTGTCCATCGGGAATGAAAACGTCGGCGGTTGGTAGGTGGAGTTTCATCAGGGCGATGAATGAGGCGGTATAGGGGAATCGAGCTTTCTGCGAGTGAAAAGGGGGAGATGGCTCTTGCAAGTTAGCAGCTAAGGAAGCATCGGTGCGCGTGTTTTTTCCACACATGATACGAGCGCTGCTGTTCATTTTGACCGTTACCACCGCGATGGCCGCAGATTTTTCACCGGAAAATCTGAAGCTGTCCGCGGAAGCGCGCGGCATTTTCGCGCACAACTGCACGAAGTGTCACGGGCAGCACAAACAAAAGGGCGACCTGCGTCTCGACACGCGTGAGTTTGCGATGAAAGGCGGTGAGGACGGTGCTGACATCCTGCCCGGTAAACCCGCTGAAAGCCCGCTGCTCAAACGCGTGCTCCTGCCTAAAGGCCACGACGAAGCGATGCCGCCGAAAGACGGCCCGCTCGAAGCGGCGGACATCGAGACTTTGCGCAAATGGATCGCCGCCGGCGCGCCGTGGCCCGATGGCGAAACGGCTGGCGTGGTTTTCCAGCGCGCTCCGCTCGCGCCACGCAAGCCGGAGTTCCCGGCGGGATCGGAGAAAATCGAAAACCCGGTGGATAAATTTGTGGCGGCGTATTTTCGCGACCAGAAAATCACTTCACCTGACGCTGTGGACAACCGCACCTTTCTCCGCCGCGCGACGCTCGACACCACCGGCCTGCTGCCGACTTGGGAGGAAGTGCAGGCTTTCAAGGGCGACCGCGTCGCAGCGGTGAACGCGCTGCTGGGACGAAAGGATGATTACGCCACGCATTGGCTGACTTTTTGGAACGATGCGTTGCGCAACGACTACTCGGGCACCGGCTACATTGACGGCGGGCGCAAACAGATCTCGAAGTGGCTCTACAACGCTCTGCTCGACAACAAGCCGTATGATCAATTCGTGAGTGAATTGATCGCGCCGAAGTTTGCGGACAGCGAGGGCTTCATCAAGGGCATCAAATGGCGCGGCGACGTGAGCGCGGGACAGCGCGTGGAGTTGCAGGCGGCGCAAAATATGGCGCAGGTTTTCCTCGGGCTGAACCTCAAGTGCGCGAGCTGCCATGATTCGTTCATCAACGACTACACGCTGAAGGACGCGCACGCGCTGGCTGCGGTTTTTTCCGACAAGCCGGTGGAAATTTTCCGCTGCGACAAGGCGATGGGAGAAATCACGCCGTCCGCGTTTTTTTGGCCGGAGCTGGGGCAAATCGCAGCGGAGAAACCGCGCCGTGAACGCCAGCAGCAACTCGCCGACATGCTCACGAAAAAGGACAATGGCCGTCTTGCGCGCACGATGGTGAATCGTCTGTGGGCCGCGTGTTTCGGACGCGGGATCGTGGAACCGGTGGACGTGATGGACAACAAAGCGTGGAGCGGGGATTTGCTCGACTGGCTCGCGTGGGACTTCGCGGAAAACGGCTGGGATGTGAAGCACACACTGCGCGTCATCCTCACATCGCGCGCCTATCAACTCCCCGGCGTCGCCGTGGCGGACGCCGACGCTCTCGCAAAATCGTCGTTCGTTTTCCAAGGCCCGGTTGTCCGCCGGTTGAGCGCGGAGGAATTTTCCGATGCCGTGAGCCGCGTGGCTTCGCCGCTTTACTCGAAGCGCGATTTTAATGTGCCGAAAGAGGAAACCACATTCGGCAGGGACGCAAAATGGCTCTGGCACGAGGAAGCAGGCCGCGAAGGGCTGAATTTCCCCGAGGGAAAACGCTACTTCCGCTCCAAGTTCACGCTGCCGGAAAACGAGACCGTGCTCAGCGCCCGTGTTGTCGTCGCGGCAGACGATGAATTCATTTTGAACGTGGAAGGGCAGAAGGTGCTCAGCGGGAATACGTGGGACAAAGCGGAGTCCGGCGACATCACCGCGAGTCTGAAGGACAAACGCGAAGTCACGCTCGCCATCGAGGCGAAGAACATTTCGGAAGGTGCAGCCGGGTTGCGGGTCGCGCTTGTCGTTTGGTTTGTGAGCAAGCGGGAGCCGCAGATCGTCAACAGCGATGCCGAATGGCGCAGCAGCGCGGAGGCTCCCGAGGGCTGGGAGAAGCCCGCTTTTAACGATGCGCAATGGCCGAAAGCAGTCGTGCTCGGGCCCGGCGGTCTGCCGTGGGGAAAGGTGCGCGACTTTGTAATCACCGAGCCAAAGGCGGATCAAATCATCCGCGCTTCGATGGTGAAAAATGACTCCTTCCAAAACATCCTCGGACGCCCCATGCGAGATCAGGTGAACATGTCGCGCCCGGCTGCCACGACGTTGCTGCAAGCGCTCACATTTGCGAACGGCCG
Source organism: Verrucomicrobiia bacterium (assembly GCA_040376335.1). Taxonomy (GTDB): domain Bacteria; phylum Verrucomicrobiota; class Verrucomicrobiia; order Chthoniobacterales; family Chthoniobacteraceae; genus SXWH01. The sequence goes on from JBEIQV010000063.1 coordinate 2,829, forward strand.
CACTTTCACGAATGCCATCGAGCGCGCTGCTGGTGAATGGAGCAAGCGATTTCCCGATGCGAATGCGCGGCTCGACGCCATCTACAAAGCCACGTTGTTGCGCGCGCCGCGCGAAGACGAACGCGCTTTCGCAAGCGCCGCGCCTGCTGATCTGCTATGGTCGCTCGTGCTGCTGCCAGAGTTTCAACTCATCCGCTGACATGAATCCGCAAATCCAAACCCGCCGCGATTTTCTCCAACGCATCTCCGCAGCCTCGTTCGCAGCGATGGCGACCGGCATGCCGCAACGCGTCTTTGGCAACTCCGAAAGAAAGGCGAAAGCCACAGCGGATACGGTCATCCTGCTTTTCATGGCGGGCGGCATGGCGCACACGGAGACATTTGATCCCAAAAAATTCACACCGTTTGAAGTGGGAACACCGGTGTCGTCGCTGCTCTCCTCTTTTGAATCCCGCCCGACCGCGCTCGACGGCATTTCATTCTCCGAGGGGCTGGAGGAAATCGGAAAGGTGATGGATCGCGGAACACTGCTCCGCTCGCACGTCATCGCAGACCTCGGGAAGATTTTGCACACGCGACATCAGTTTCACTGGAAGACCGGCTACGAGCCGCCGCAGAGCGTCGCCGCGCCAAATATCGGCGCATGGGTCGCCAAGGAACTCGGGCCGCGCAATCCGGTGATTCCGCCTTTCATCGTGATCGGGCAGCGATTTGATCAGGGCGAAAAAGAAGAGCTGAAAGCATTTCACACAGCAGGATTTCTCGGCAGCGAATACGGGCCGTTTCTCGTCGAGGAACCCATGCAGGCGCTCGATGCAGTGCGTCCGCCATCGGGGATGACGCCGGAGCGATTCGAGGCGCGTCAGTCGCTCTATCGCGAGATGCTCAAAAAGAACGGCACGACTGACAAAGCGAGCGACTACCAGCAGGCGTCGCTGCTGCGCTCGATGGAGCAGGCGTATGCGCTGCTGCGTTCACCCGAGGCAAAGGCGTTTGATTTGAAGCTCGAAAGCAAAGAGACCTACGATGCCTACAACACGGGCCGTTTCGGACTGGGCTGTCTGCTGGCGCGGCGCCTCGTGGAAGCCGGCGCGCGCTACATCGAGGTGACGAGTGAATACATTCCGTTCGAGTATTGGGACTCGCATAAAAACGGCCACGACCGCGCGGAGATGATGAAAAAGCAGATTGATCGCCCCATCGCACAACTCGTGCGCGACCTCGATGAACGCGGTCTGCTGGACCGCACGATGATCATTCTCACGAGCGAATTTTCCCGCGATGCGATGCTCGAAGGCGCGCCCGAGAAGCCGACCGAGGAAGGCATTGATACGCGCAAACTGCCCGATATGATGAAGGAAAAAGCGCATTACGGAATGCACCGGCATTTCACCGGCGCAAGCTCGGTGCTGATGTTCGGCGGCGGTGCAAAGCGCGGCTACGTCCACGGCAAAACCGCCGACGAGCGCCCGTGCAAAGCCATAGAGAAACCCGTCAAAATCGCCGACCTGCACCAGACGATGTATCACGCCCTCGGCATCGCCCCCGACACGCACTACGAAATCGAAGCCCGCCCATTTTACACCACGCCGGACGGCAAAGGCGTTGCCGTAAAAGAGCTTCTGAAAAGCTAGCTAGAAAAGCGTCACTTCGCAGTTGGCGCGGCGAAGTTCACCGTAATGCCAAAAGTTTTCCACGCGCTACCTTCGCGGACGAATTCGAGCGCAAAACTTAATTTGCAGGGTTTGGGCGCTGCGCCTCCTTGGAAAACAAACGTATCGTAGCGTCCCTTCACAGTGAGCACACGGTCGGTGTTTAAGTTGACCGGTTCATCGAGAATCATTTTCTCCCCTTTGATCCGGGAAATATCCGCATTGGCCTCTACGAATGCGTGGAATGCGTGATCCAGCGCTGCGACGGTCAGCCGCCTTGCCTTATTTTCGGGGTCCGCCTTTTCGAGCAGCTTCGGATCTTTCCCAGTATAGGTGAGAATTCGCGCATCCTTTCCCCGGAATTTCCATCGATCAGAGGCTGATGCGTAGAGGTCGGAAAAATCGTTTCGCTTCACGGCGTCGTCAAAATCCAGCAACACCTTCTCCACCATCTTTTGGAGTTCTTTCTCGCTTGGCAAAGCGCGGTCGTAGGGGTCGCCAAATCCTTTTTTGCCCTCGTCCTCACCGTCTGCCGTGCGCTCGATGAATGCAAAGATGTCTTCACTGCCTGTTTCCAATTTCGCACCAAAAAGACACCAGCGACCTGCATCCTGCACCATCGAGACATTGAGCGGGAGAACCCTGCCGTCCTTCAGTTTGAATTCCCCGCGAACCACTCGCGCCCGGCCCGGTGTATCGAGCGCAGTCCATTTCACTTCCTGAAACGAATCGAGCCCGGTCTCACGCACGCGGGCCTGAAAGTATTTCGATGAACGTTCGATCTGAAATGTCCCGCTCGCGGTGGTGAATGCCTCCGCCGCCTTGCCGTTCGCGCAGAGCGCGAAAAAACGATCCGCTGCCTCGACCGGGCCGCCTTTATCATCGCCGCATCCCGCGAAGATCGCGCAGACGAACATGGCGATGGCAAAACGGAGGTTGATGAAAAATGGAGGCATGGTTGGCGGGTGAATTAGCGGCGTTCCCTGCTTTGGCGCAACTGTCCAATCATCAAAAATGTTTAGCGGCTCCAATCCAGCATCCGGCGCAGCGGTAGCTCGGCGCGGGCGCGGATGGGCTCGGGGATGATGATCTGCGGTGCGAGGTCGCGCAGACTGGCGTGGAGTTTTTCGAGTGTGTTCATCTTCATGTAGCGGCAGTCGGCGCACGCGCATTTGTCCGTCGGGCCGGGAATGAATTCCTTGCCCGGCACCTCGCGTCGCAGGCGGTGGAGCATCCCGCTTTCCGTGACGATAATGAACGTCCGCGCCGAGCTGCTCTTGCAGTAGCCTATCATTTTTTCCGTGCTGCAAACTTCGTCGGCGAGCAGCCGGACGGCGGTCGTGCATTCGGGGTGCGCGACGACCGGCGCGTCCGGATGCTGGCTGCGGATGCGCTCGATGGAGTTCCGCGTGAACTCGACGTGGACGTAACAATTTCCCTTCCACAATTCCATCGGACGGCCCGTCTGATCCATGACCCACTGGCCGAGATTCGCATCGGGGACGAAAAGGATTTTCCGGTCGGCGGGCACGCGCTCGACGATGCGGACAGCGTTGCCGCTCGTGCAGATGACATCGCTCAGCGCTTTCACGCCAGCGGAGCAATTGATGTAGGCGACGACGTAGTAGTTTTCAGCTGCGTGTTCGCGGAGAAATGCTTCGAGCTTTTCTGCAGGGCACGAGTCGCTGAGCGAGCAACCCGCGTTCATGTCGGGAATGACGACGGTCTTCGCGGGGTTCACGATTTTCGCCGTCTCGGCCATGAAATGAACGCCGCAAAATGCGATGACATCCGCCGTGCTCTCGGCCGCTTTATACGCGAGCCCGAGCGAGTCGCCGACGAAATCAGCAAGCTCCTGGATTTCGTTCGACTGGTAATTGTGCGCGAGAATCACAGCGTTGCGCTCGCGTTTGAGCTGCTGGATTTCCGAGATGAGATCGAGACCTGCGACTGGCATGTGCTCACAGTATGTGCGGACTGGCGGCGGCTCAAGCGCGCTGAACTACGAACTTGCGGAAGTGCGCTTAAAAACGAAGATACCCCGCTTTTCGCCATGAAATATCGCACGTATCTACTTCTCGGCGCTCCCGGCAGCGGCAAGGGCACCCAGGGCAAAATCCTCGGCACCATCCCGCGCCTCTTCCATCTTTCGATGGGCGATGTCTTCCGCGCGCTCGATACGCGCACGCCCATCGGGAAAAAATTCATCGAATTTTCCAGTCGCGGCCAGCTCGTGCCGGATGAGGTCACGATGGAGTTGCTGCGTGCGCACATCGGCCATCTGGTCGGCATCCACAGTTTTAAGCCGGACATTGACGCGCTCGTGCTCGACGGCGTGCCCCGGAATCTGCCGCAGGCAAAAATCATGAAGGACATGATTGATGTGCGAAAAGTTTTTCACCTCTCGGTTTCCGATCAGGAACAACTCGTTACCCGCATTCGCAAACGTGCGCTGAAAGAAAACCGCTTCGATGACGCGAACGAAGAAACCATCCGCCTCCGCCTCGTCACCTACGAAAACGAAAGCAAGCCGCTGCTCGATTTCTACGGTCCCAAGAAGGTGCTCACGATAGACGCGCTCCAGCCGCCCGTGAATGTGGTGCGCGACATCGTGACGGCGATCGTGGAAGGCTAAACGAAATGAGAGTCGCCCTCATCGCCACCGGCGACATCGCCCTGCCAACGCTGCGCTGGCTGCTCATCGTTCCCGACTTTGAAGTCGTGGCGCTCATCACGCAGCCGGACAAGCCGGTTGGCCGCCACCACGAATTAACGCCGCCTAAAATCAAAACCGAGGCGCTTTCGTATGGCGTGCCCGTTTTGCAGCCGGTGAAATTGCGCGCGCCCGACGCCGTCGTGCAGGTGCAGGCGCTCGAAGCGGATGTGATTGTGGTGATGGCCTACGGACAGATTTTACCAAAGGACGTGCTCGAAGCCGCCAATCTCGCGTGCCTCAATCTGCACGCCTCCCTTCTCCCGCGCTGGCGCGGCGCGGCACCGATTCAGGCGGCCATCGAGGCTGGCGATGAAAAGACCGGCATCACCGTGATGTATATGGATGAGGGTCTCGACACCGGCGACATCCTGCTCATGCGCGAGGTGAACATCAGCCCCGAAGAAACCGGCGGCTCGCTCCACGATCGTCTCGCCGAGGAAGCGCCCGGTGCACTCGCAGTCGCGCTCGCCATGCTCATGCGCGGCGACGCACCGCGCGTCCAGCAACCGGCAGAGGGTGTGACTTACGCTGGGAAACTCACACGCGAGCACGGTGAGCTCGATTTTTCCGCAGGGCACATCGCAGTCGCGCGAAAAGTGCGCGCGATGAATCCGTGGCCCGCCGCCGCGACAAAGCTCGATGGCAAACGGTTGAAAATTTTCGCCGCCACGCCGCTGGCCACGCCCATCGGCACACCGGGCGAAGTGCTCGCCAGCGCGGACGGCCTGCTCATCGGCACCGGCGACGGCTCCGTGCTCGCCACCGATCTGCAACTCGAAGGCAAACGCCGGATGCCCGCCAGCGAATGGTTGCGCGGCCACCCCGTCGCGCCGGGAACCAAACTCGGCACATGAAAAAACAACAACGCCTCGACGAACTCGTTGCCTCACTTCGCGCCTGCACACTTTGCCCCAAAATGCACCGGCCCGCCGTCAGCGGAGGCGCGGTCGTTTCGCGTGTGATGAGCGTGGGACAGGCCCCCGGCGTGAAAGAACCCGTGCTCGGTCGCCCGTTCGCGTGGACTGCCGGCAAAACGCTCTTCCGCTGGTTCGCCGATGCGTGCGGATGGAGCGAAGACGATTTTCGCACACGCATCTACATGGCCGCAGTCGCGCGATGCTTCCCCGGCAAAGCCTCCACGGGCGGCGACCGCGTGCCCGATCCCGGCGAAGTCGAAACCTGCGGACGCTGGCTCGCCAAAGAAATCGAAATCCTCGAACCCACGCTCGTCCTGCCCATCGGCAAACTCGCCATCGCGCAGTTCGTCGAATTTAAAAAACTCACCGAAGTTATCGGCGGCCAGTTTCGCGTCACGAAATTCGGCCACACCTTCGACGTCATTCCGCTCCCACACCCAAGCGGCGCGAGCACCTGGCACCGCATGGAGCCGGGGAAAACCCTCCTCGCACGCGCACTCACCCGCATCGCCGCCCACGAAGCGTGGCCGAAATAGTAACGGAGATTTCCGTTGTCGCACTTCGCCGTGGCGGCGATATAACACACCATCCGATGGTCAAAAAACTCCTGCACACCCGCTATCGCGTCGCCGATTTGGAAAAGACAGTCGCCTTCTACCGCGACGTGCTCGGCCTCACCGAAGTCGATCGCAAAGCCAGCCCGCGCGGCTCCACGCTCGTCTTTCTCAAAGCCCCCGAAAGCGAAGAGCTGATCGAAATCTGCCACTACCCAGCCAGCGGCCCCGTCATCGTCGGACCGGACCTCACACACCTCGCGTTCGGCGTGGACGACCTCTCCGCTTTCGCAAAACACGCAGCCGCCAAAGGCTACCCGCTTTCCGACGGCCCCACGCCCACGAGCAACGGCAGCATCATCGCTTTCATTGACGCCCCCGAGGGCTACGAAATCGAAATTATCCAGCGACCCACCCATGGAATTTGACTGGCTCGACGCCCCATTTGATCTGCACACGGTCACTCCCAAGGAAATAGAAGAATCCTTCGAGGATCCCTTCGGCCTCCGCCTGCTCCCCGATGTCGAAATCGCCGGCGAAGGCCACGCCCGCTACTTCAACCTCGGCCACAGCGTCGGCGGACGCGCCCTGTTTTCCATTTTCTGGACCGATGGAAAAAGCATCCGGTGCATCCTCTCTCGCGACATGACCCCCGAGGAATCATCCTTTTTCGACCGCAAAAAACAGGAGCTGAACTAAATCATGAAAGTCATCAACGCATGGGCCGAAGTGCCACGATTTGAGACCGAGGAAGAAGAAGCCGTCTTCTGGCAGCAGACCCGCGTGGACACACGCCTGATGAACCAATCGCTCCTCAAAGCCGACAACCGCGAAAGCACCACCATCACCCTCCGCTTCGACCCCCGAATGCTAGCTCGCATCAAACGAGTCGCCCGCGCCCGCTACCTGAATTACCAGAGCATGATTAAACAGTGGCTGAGCGAGCGGTTGGAAAAAGAGATCAATTCGTAGCGGCGAGTAAGGAAGCGTGCATTTTCCTGCTTATGAGCACGCTTGCCAGATCTGAGACTGTGAAGTCCCGGCTTTGGCGGAGGCTGGGGCGGTGGGTGAAAAGGGGCGTTGTTTTCGGGGCCGTGCTCATTATCGCAGCGTGGATTGGGCTGAAGTTTGTGCCGGTGCCGGAAGCTTTGTTGCGAAGGGCGACGGAGAGTTTGGAGTTTGTGGATCGGAATGGGGAGACGCTGCGGGAGGCGCGGGTGGAGGAGCGGTTCCGACGGGAGGCGGGGGAGATTCCGCAGATTGTCATTCGTGCGGCGATGGCGGCGGAGGACAAACGGTTTTATTCGCACTCAGGCGTGGACTGGCTGGCGGCTGGGCGCGCGGCGTGGTCGAGCGTGCGAGCGGGAAGGAAAACTTCGGGCGCTTCGACGATTACGCAGCAACTCATTAAGCTCTCGGTGCCTCGTGAGCGGACGTGGGGGACGAAGTTTGTGGAGATGGCGACGGCACTGCGGCTGGAGCAGCTTTGGACGAAGCAGGAAATTCTCGCAGCGTATTTGAACCGGCTGGATTTTGGAAACGTGAACTACGGCGTCGTGGTGGCGGCGAATTATTACTTTGGAAAACCGCTGAGTGATTTGAGCGATGCGGAGGCTGCGCTGCTGATGGGGTTGCCGCTGAATCCGTCGCGGCTGAATCCGCACACGAACATGGCGGGCGCGAAGCGTCGGCAGGAAACGGTGCTGCGAAGAATGCGGGAGAATGACTGGCTGTCTGCGGAGCAATTTGAGCGGGCGATGGCGGAGCCGATTCACATCCAGACGGCCCGGCGGATTTTTCATGCACCGCATTTCGTTGAGTTGGTGATGAGCGAAGTCGCAGGCAGAAAACAAGAGGGCGTGGTGAGGACGACGCTCGATCTGGATTTGAATCGCGTGATCGAGCGCAGCGTGGCGGAGCGGCTGGCGAAATTGCGCGGGCAAAATGTGCGCGATGCCGCCGTGGTGGTGCTGGATAACCGGACGGGCGGGGTGCTGGGGCTGGTGGGGTCTGGCGATTATTTCGCGCCGGGGAGCGGGCAGGTGAATGGGGCGACGCAGCCGCGCTCGGCGGGCTCGACGATTAAGCCGGTGACCTACCTGCTCGCGATGGAGCGCGGCGACACGGCGGCGACGATTGTTGCGGATGTGCCGACGGAATTTCCGACGGCGACGGGGCCGTATCGCCCGGAGAATTTCCACCGTCATTGCGAAGGGCCGGTGCGCTACCGCGAGGCGCTGGCGTGTTCGCTGAATATCCCGGCGGTGCGCGTGCTGCAATCGCTGGGTGGTGCGGCCCCGCTGCACCGCCGCTTGCAGGCGTGGGGCGTGACGACTCTGCCGCGCGCGCCGGAGGAGTATGGCCTCGGGCTCACCATCGGAAACGCCGAGGTGCGGCTGGTGGAGTTGACGAATGTGTATGCGACGCTCGCGCGCATGGGGCGCTGGTTGCCGGTGCGTCTGCGCGCGGACGATGAATTGCGAATGTCGAACCGAGCGGAGCGAGATAGCCTGCCGCAGGCAGCCCGAAGGGGCGCGGCGGAGGCCGCGAGCAATGACGCGCGCGGGCCGGCGGTGCCGCGAGAGCTTTGCTGGATCGTGGCGGATATCCTCGCGGACAACGCGGCGCGCTCGGGAGCGTTCGGTGCAAACTCGGCGCTGCGTTTCGATTTCCCCGTGGCGTGCAAGACGGGGACGAGCACGGATTTTCGCGACAACTGGGCGATGGGCTTCACGCCGGAGTTCACGGTGGGTGTGTGGGTGGGAAATTTCGACGGCACGCCGATGCGCGAGGTGTCCGGCGTGTCGGGGGCGGGGCCGATTTTACACGATGTGATGATTGATTTGCACAAGCGTTTTGGGACGACGTGGTTCGAGCGGCCTGCCGGGATCGTCGAGCGCGAAGTGCACCCGCTCACGGGGAAATTGCTCGCCGCGCCGCGTGCGGATTCGGTGCGCGAAAAGTTTTTGGAAACACAACTTCCGGCGATGGAGAGCGCGGGCGATTACGATGCGCAGGGGCGGGTGAAACTGGGCGCGGAGTTCGCGGAATGGGCGGCAAGTGCGGACAACCAAATCGGCACCCGTGTTGCGGTGGCCGGGAGCGGCGGGCTGCATCTCGTTTCGCCGACGCCGGGCTCGACGTTTGTGATCGATCCGGATGTGCCATCGTCATCGCTCGTGCCGCTGGTCGTGAGCGGGACGGGGGATTTGGTGTGGAAGTCGCCGACGCTGATGGTGCGTGAAGTGGGCGGAAAGTTTTTTGCGGAGGCTGTGGAGGGCGAGCATCGGCTGACGGTGCTCGATGTGGCGACGGGAAAAACGCTGGAGACTTGGATTCGCGTGAAGGCGCTGTGACGCCGCCTACGCAAAGGTGATGCGGTGGAAGCCCGTCTTTTTGAGCAGGCTGAGCACTTGGATGAAGCGTTCGTGCTGCGTCTCGTTGTTGGGGCGAATGATGAAGTTTGTCGTGCGCTCGCTGTCCGGGAGATTTTGCAACCACGCGGCAAGTTCGGTGAGTTCCCGGTCTGACTTGGTCGCGTGTTGCGTTCCGTTGACGCTCACGCGTCCATCGGCGGCGATGTCGAGAACAAGCGGGATGTCGCCGAGGTTGATGCCGGGGGCCGGGATGTTGGCTTTGACGAAGCCCTCCTGCTGCCGGACACCTGCGAGGGCCATGAAAAAGAGGAGCAGGACGAAGACGACATCCACCATCGGTGCGATTTGAAAGCCGTGGTCGCCGTCGGATGAGTTTTGGGAAGTAGCCATGGGAGTGTGTTGGTTTCTGCACGCAGGATAATTCCCGTTCCCATCCGCGCAAATGAAGCGCCCGTTACCCAGCCGAGGGAACAAGATTTTCATCCCCGTCCTCAGAGAATCAGTCTGACGCTTTTCCTTTCGTGCCTTTGCGTCTTCGTGGTGAAAAATCCCCGCCCGCCGCCCCGCGTTCTTGAGTTATGCGAGAGCTTCGGAAACCGACATTGACACCCCACTCCCCGCCCCGCTACCCCACCCGCAATATGCGCCTCAAAAAATCTCCCAGCCGCACACTCACCAGGTAGGCCGTTGCTCGCGTCTCCCGTGAACGAAGACCAAAACAACCGAGACTTGAGCACCGACGAGCGTCAACTCGTCCAGTGGATGCTTGAGCATGGTTCGCCCGAGGCGCGGCACTTCTTACCACAGCTTGCCGTAGCTCTTGTCACTCCGTGGCGCTGCCAGTGCGGTTGCGCGAGCTTCAACTTCTTCATTCCCGGCCATCCACTTCCGTCCGGCGGCCTTCATCCGATTGCCGACTTCGTATTCGGCACCGGCAGCGAGCAGGCTGGCATTTTCGCCTACGAGCAGGGCGGCACACTTTCCGGCGTCGAGGTTTACGGACTTGCTGGCGACGCACCATCCATACTACC
>JBEIQV010000426.1:0-1583 GCA_040376335.1 Verrucomicrobiia bacterium
GCCCTGCCGACTTTGGATTCACGCTAATTTTTTTGACCACGGATGACTCGGATGTTCACGGATGGGCTGGCTGCCCTACGCGCGCGGATGAAATTTCCGGTGCGTTTCCTTGAGGCGCTTTTGTTCGACGTGCGTGTAGATTTGCGTGGTCGAGATGTCGGCGTGGCCGAGCATTTCCTGGATGACGCGCACGTCCGCGCCGCCGCCGAGTAGATGCGTGGCGAAGCTGTGACGGAGCAAGTGTGGATACACGCTCGTGTCGATCCCTGCGCGTTTCGCGGTTTCTTTTACAATCTGCCAGAGCCGCACGGTGGTGAGCGATTTGCCGTGGCGTGAAAGAAAGATGTGGCTGCCAGTGCGCTTGCTGACGAATTGCGGACGTTCCTTTTCCAGATACGCGGTGATGGCCTCGCACGCCTTCGTGCCGACGGGGACAAGGCGCGTCTTGCCGCCCTTGCCGGTGACGCGGATGACGCGTGCATCGAGATCGAGATTTTCCAGCCGCGCACCGGTGAGTTCGCCCGCGCGGAGGCCGCTGGCGTAGAGAAGTTCGAGCATTGCGCGGTCGCGCAGGCCGCGCGGGGCATTCACGTCCACGGCGGCAAGAAGCTGTTCTGCGGCCTGCTCATTCAGCGTCTCAGGAAGGTATCGCTCGATGCGCGGGAGCGGCAGCACTTCGGCAGGATCGTGCGCGATGCGCGTGCGCGACGCCAGCCAGCGGAAGAAAATTTTCAGCGCGACGACTTCGAGTTTCACGCTCGCGGCGGCGAGTCCGCAGCGTTTGCGAAATGCAAGGTAGTCGTGCAAATGCGCGAGCGTGATGGTGCGCGGGTCGCTGAGTTGATGCGTCTTTTCCGCCCACGCGGTGAAGGACTCCAGCGTGCGGCGCGTGGAGAGTTGATAGTTATCCGAAAGGCCGCGCTCGGTGGCGAGGTGGAGGATGAAATCTTCGAGCGAGGCGCGCACGATTTACGACTCTTTCTCACGCTCCCACCAAGGGCGATCGGCGGCGGCGAAGTATTCGTTCGCATTCCGGCGGAACAACGCGAAGCACACCGCGAACACAAAAATCAACAGCCCCGGCACCATCGCACCACGGACGCGCAGAAACTGGAGTCCTTCACGCAGCGAATCATCCGAAAGCAAAATAAACCCAAGCGCGTGACGCGCGCCGGTCGCGATGACATAGAGCCAGCGCGCCCAATTGCGTGCTTTCAAAATGAAGTAGCACGCAAGGAGTGTGATTCCGGAATGTGCGTAATGAAGCACGAGTTGAAGTCGCGCAGAGTTGATGTGGTCGGCCATCCACTGCGCGTTGTTTCCATCGCTGAGATCGGTAAAGAAAAACACCGCATCAATGAGCGCGAACAACATCGCGAGCACACAAACGAGAGTAACTGCTGTCGGGCGCGTTGGGTTCATGCGGCGGTGTGGAGAAAGGCGGTGAGCGGCGATGTCGCGCTGGCGGAAACTCCCCGCGCGGCAAGCCCGGTCTCGAACGCCTCGCGTCCAGCCTCGACAGCCATCCGAAACGCCCGCGCCATGCGCTCGGGGTCCGGCGCGATGGCGATGGCGGTGTTCAC
>JBEIQV010000177.1:0-6977 GCA_040376335.1 Verrucomicrobiia bacterium
CACTCGCGGGAGTGCTCGTGATTTTGCGCCACCGCGCAAACATCCAGCGGCTGCTCGCAGGCACGGAACATCGCTTCAGCAAAAAGAAGGAGGTGCAAGCGTGAGTTTTCAACACGCGGGAGTCATCGGTGCGGGGAGCTGGGGAACGGCTCTGGCGCTTGTTCTCCACGGCAACGGACTGCGCACGACCATCTGGGGCCACGACGCCGCGCACATCGCCGACATGCGCACGCGCGGCGAAAACGCCGCCTATCTGCCCGGCATAAAACTGCCGACGACGCTCGGCCTCACCGATCAACTCGAAGACCTGCGCGACTGCGACCTGCTGCTCATCGTCACGCCGTCAAAGGCCGTGCGCGAAGTGTGTGCGCGTCTTTTTGCAGCGGAGCCGCGCGAAGATGCGGTGATGCTGAGTTGCACCAAGGGCGTCGAGCGCGGGAGCGGCCTGCGAATGAGCGAGATCGTGGCGGAGCAATTTCCGAATCATCCCATCGCCGTGCTCAGCGGCCCGAGCCACGCGGAGGAAGTCGCGCGCAAACGCCCCACATGCGTCGTGCTCGGCTGCAAGGACGCCGCGCTCGCGCAGCGCCTCCAGCGCGCATTTTCCACTCCGTATTTCCGTGCCTACACGAGCGAGGATGTGCCCGGCATCGAACTCGGCGGCGCTTTAAAAAACATCTACGCGCTCGCCGCCGGGATGTGCGACGGACTCGGTCTGGGCGACAACGCCAAGGCCGCGCTCATCACGCGCGCACTCGTGGAACTCGGTCGCCTCGGCGGGGCATTCGGCGGAAAGCGCGAAACTTTCATGGGCCTCAGTGGTGTCGGCGATTTGATGGTGACGTGCTTCAGCCAGCACAGCCGCAACCGCGCCGTCGGCGAACGCCTCGGAAAAGGCGAGCGCCTCGCGGATGTCGTGTCGTCCATGCAGATGGTCGCCGAGGGCGTGCCGACGACTTACAGCGCCCATGAATACTCCGTCCGCCACGGCATCGAAACGCCCATCATCGAGCAAGTGAAAGCCATCCTCGACGGCACCATCGCCCCCGCCGAAGCCCTCGCACGCCTGCTCGGACGCGATCCCAAGGCGGAGTAACGCCGCTCAGTTCACCTCACACAGCCAGACCCCGAACTTTCATCGTGTGCAGCGAGCGAACCAACGATCCTCATGGATTCATTCGCGGAAAGCGGACATAGCGGACGCCTCACATCCTCAACTCCGTTTTGAACAAACACACCATCGTCAGGAAAATCATCGCCGCGCTCCATGCATCGCTGGAGATTTACACGCGCTCAGCCCGCGAAGCCCATGCCGGGGCCACCGACGAACAAAACAAGGCGGAGAACAAATACGACACGCGCGGACTGGAGGCCGGCTATCTCGCGCGCGGCCAGTCGCAGCAGGCTGCCGAAGTCATACAGGCCATCCAGCGCTACGAAACCCTCCCCTTGCGGGCATTCACCGCAAAGGAGCCTGTGGATGTCGGCGCTCTTGTCGAATTGGAGCGCGGAGGCGAGCGCACGCTTTACTTCATCGGCCCGCTTGCAGGCGGAGTGGAGGTGGAAAGCGACGGACGCTCCGTGCTGGTGATCACTCCCCAATCGCCGATGGGCCGCCAGCTCGCCGGGCAAAAGCAGGGCGCGCAGTTCAAAATCCAAATCGGCAAAACCAGCGAAAGCTGCCGCATTACCGGTGTGAGTTAAGAAGCCTTTGATGACGCCCTCCCCGGACCAGGCATCCAATCCGCATTGCCCGCTGCCGCCGCAGCACACCCTTCGGGCTGCCTTTGGCTGGCTATCTTTGAACCACTAAGACGCGAAGGGCACGAAGGGGCGGTTCGATTGCGGATTGGGTATTGCGGATTTCGGATTGGTGGGGGTGCGAGGTTTGGGAGGAGTTTTTTTGGGGAAAAAGGGCGTTCTTCTCTGTTGGAATGGGTTCCCCATTTCGTCCGGCGACGCCCTTTTTTCTCGCGGGTGCGTCGTCGGAGGAAATGGGGGCGTCGTTTTCCGCTGCGGGTGCGCCACCTTTTGCCGGAACTGTGCCCCCTTTGCTCGCGGGTGCGTCGTTTTTCGGCGCGGGTGCGCCACCATTTCGTCCGGCGACGCACCCGGAAGGCGCGACGACGCACCCGCGGGAAATGGGGGCGCACCCGGACGGCACGGGGCCTTGTTTGCGAGCCGGAAGCAAGTGCTTGGACGGCGGAGGCACGCGGATGATTGACCACGGATATCACAGATGGACACGGATGTTTTTTCCGCGCAGCGGGGCGCGCTCTACAACGGGGCGCGCTCCGTTTGCTTGCGGGGAGTGGCGCAGATTCACCAGTCACCAGTCACCAGTCACCAGTCACCAGTCACCAGTCACCAGTCACCGCGCATAAACATACCCAGCGCCCACCCGGTGGGGGATTTCTAATGATTTGCGCGTGGCCCGCTTTTCCTTCACTCACACCACCTCACTACCAACCCAAACAACTACCTATCCATGAAAGTTACCCACATCATCAGAAACACCATGTCCCTTTTGGCAGCGGCGACCTTTGCCGGGCTGTCGGGCAATGCCCTCGCCCAAGACAAGGCGACGGGAGCCTGGAAGCAAATCGGCGAGGCGCCGGGTGTCGTCGCGATGGCGGGTGCTGAGGGAAAACTTTTTGCAATCACGGGTTCCAAGAAATTGCAGGTGTGCGACCCGAGCACGACGCCTGTGGCTTGGAAGGAAATCGGCGACGGCCCCGGCGGCAATGTCGTGGCGATGGGCGTTTCGGACGGGAAGATTTTCGCCTCCACGGATGCGCGCTCTGCAGGGCGTCTCGCGCTTCGCGATGCGACGACCAGCGCGGCTGCGTGGCAGGATCAAGGTCATGCGTGGTGCCTCGTGGGCATGGCGGGTGCGCCCGGAAAGATGTATGCAATTTGTGACACCAAGGAAGTGGGAGCCGAGCCAACCGTGATGGTGCGCGACAATGCTGGCAAGGCGGCGGAAAGTGCGGGGCGCGGCCTCGATGGAATCCCATGGAACGGCGTGAATCGCCGCCCGCCGCTTGGCGCGCTGGCTTTGGCCGAAGTGGGCGGAAAATATTTCATCGCGACCAAGGAGGATGCGCTCTACGCGGGCAACCCCGCCAAGCCGGACATGAAGTGGGAGCAGATCGGCGACGCCGCCGGGGTGACCATTCTCGCAGGCAATGGCTCGAAGCTTTTCGCCGTGACGAAGTCGGGCAAGCTCATGGTGTGGGAGTCCAAGGCTTCCAAGTAATCCGCAAGAACATCGCCCGGAGCCGTGTCTGAAATGGACGCTCCACCGGCAATGAATGAATCACTCACCCGTGGCGCAGACTTTCGAGAGAAGGACTGCGCCACGGCTTTTTTCAACCCAACACTCTTTACCATGAAAACACTCACCAAACACCTCCACCGATGGCTCGTCCTCGGCGCTGCGGCGTTGCTGCTCACTACCAACGCACGGGCCGCTGAACTGAATGCACGGGAGATGGACGCAGCGATCCAATCGGGCGACTTCACCGCTTTCAACACCGCCATCACCACGTCGCTCGCGAGGAAAGTGCCTGCGGATGCGAAGCAGATTTCGGAAGCCGCCATGCAGCCGCTGCTCACCGACCCGACATTCGTGGGCGGGCTGAGTCAACGGCAGTTTGTGGCGAAGGTCGGGGCGGCGGAGCTGGGCGCTTTTGCGAAGGCTGCGCCGGACAATAAAAAGTTCCTGACGTGGCTGCTGCACAGCACGGAGGCCATGGATGGGTGTCTGCTCGCGGTGACGCCGACGGGACTCAAGGCGCGCGAGGAAAACAACTGGAGAGTGCCTGCGGATGCGCTGGCGATTTGGAAAAAGATTTACGATGCGGACCCGGATTCGCGCCAGGGCATTTATTTGAAACTGGCCACGGCCACGGCCATCGCACCGCCCGGACGGGTAAACATCGGAGCCGGTGGCGCGACGACGCCCGCTGACGCACTGGTGCGCTACAAGTATTTCAAGACGGCTCATCAAAAGAAGGAACTGGCGGCGAGTTTCGACAAACTCGGCGTGTGGGATTTGACGAAGGTGGTTTCCTCGGGCGCGTCGGACGAAGACCTGACGTGGGGCCGGGAAATGGTGAACACTTTCCGCCCCGACCTGCGCGCGACGGAGATGATGGTGGACCTCACCAGCTCCGTCTGGCGCCGGGCCTCGCCGGTGCCTTACACGAACATGAAAACGGTGCTGCAAGGCGGCGGAAAATGCGGCCCGCGTTCGTCGTTCGCCGTGTTCATCAATCACGCGTTTGGCATCCCGGCCATCGGCGTGGCGCAACCTGCGCACGCGTGCGTGGCGTGGCGCGGAGTGGATGGCGTGTGGCGCGTCGGCTACGGCAAAGGCTGGGCGGCGTCGCGGCTCGACGGGCTGAGCGGGCCGGATTTTGTCGAAGGCTCGCTGGCGCGTTCGCGGGCGGCGCAGTTTTCACAAGTGGAACATCTGCGCTGGCTCTCCGCATCGCTGCCAACGCACGAGCAGACGGCGGCAGTTTTGGCCCTCGGCCAAAAAATCGTGGCCGAACGTCATGGTGGTCTGGTGGACTTGAACGCATCGCTCAAACCCGAGGAAGCCGACGCGGAACCCGGTGCCGAAGCGGCCAAAGCGGGCGCACCCGCGGGTAAAAAAGACAGCAGCACGAACACGCCGACGGGACCGCTCAAGCCGGTGAAAGGAGCCTTTCATGTGAACGCCTCTAACTACGTGAAGCAAGAGGGGCAGACGTTGTGGGGCGGCCCGAGCATCATCGTGCAGGACTGCGCGACGGGCGGAAAACAGATCCATTTCCCCATGGCGCTCCGCTATTCCTGGACGGAATACACGCTCGATGCACCCGCCGCCGGGAAATACGAAATCACGATGAAGGCAGCGGCCATCAATGACGGGCAATATCTCGAAGTCGGCTCGGATGCTTTCAACGCCGTCCGCATTGCGAAGATTCCGATGAGCCACGGATTGTGGGTCAAGACCGAGTCGGTGGAAATCAAGCTGGTCGAAGGTGTGCAGAACATCCGCATCAACGCACCCAGCCAGCGCGGCGTGACGCTCCACTCCTTTGATATCAAACCCAAAGCAAACTAGGGGTGCGAGAGCGGAGACTGAGTAAGATGAATAGATTCGCTGCGACAGTCGCCCTCTTGATCAGCCTCCACGGTATGCAAGCCCCAGCCGGGGAGCCCCGTCCGGCTTCGTCCATGATCACCATGGATTATGCGAAGTATCTTGCACCCATTGACCTGCATTTCACGAAACCTACCAAACCGATCGAGGGGATTCCTCTGGGAAATGGGAGAATGGGAACGCTGGTCTGGATTGACGGATCAGGATCGAAGTTACAGTTCAATTTCGGGCGACCGGATGTCTTTTACATGGGCAGCGCGACGTCCACATGGAGCAACAAGAGCCACACCGACGGCAATTCCAAGGTCGGGCACGTTGACATCAGTTTTGAAGGCCGCCCTTTCGCTGAAATCTGCAAACAGGATCTTCACGCCTATGATGGCTATGAAAGTGTGGAGGGGGCCGGTGTCAGCGCACGCATCGTTCCATGGCGGGACCGCGACGTGTTTGCGATCGAGATTACGGACAATCGTGCCGAGCCTTCCGCCATTACCGTCGATCTGACCAAAATGATGCCTGATGCGGTGAAGGGACTCTACAGCAACACGTCCACGCAATCGCAGCAGGGCGACATGCTGGTGCTGAAGCAGGTCTTTAGCGAAAAGTGCAGCACAGGAATATCCATCAATGATTTCTACTGCACCTCCGGTTGTGTCGTTGCCGTGCAAGGCCGCAAGGTGAGCGCAACCGACAATCAGTTGACCATTCCTCCGGCCAAGGGAGCGTTCACCATCTACGTCGGCAGCGCGGCCTCGATGACTCCCCAAGAGGATGTCGTGGCGTTGGCGAGCGCGGAGGTGAAGGCGGCACTCGCCACGAACTTCACCGCCATCTTCGATTCCACCGTGGCCCAATGGCACGACTTCTGGCGGAAATCGTTCATCTATCTGCCAGCCAATCACGAACGCCCGTTCGACGAGAGCTTCGACCAGCACTGGTTGTATTACCTTTACGCAATGAACACCTGCAACCGGGGCAAGTATCCGATTCATGCCAATGGCGGCATTTTCAATGTGCAGGACGGCTGGCAGTATTGGGGCTCGATGTATTGGTGGTTCAACAGTTCCCGCCAGACCCTTGCGCCAGTTTTTGAACAGGCCAATCACCCCGAGCTGGCAGACCCGTATTTCTCGATGCTTACCAAGCAGTTCCCGCGAATCAACAAGGTGGCCGCCCAGCATCTTGGTGCGGGCAAGGATGCCATTTGGATTCAGGAAACATTCGGGTTCGACGGACCGGAGGTCTTGCCGGAGACCGGAGCAAAACCGACCAGAGAAACACGCAGCGTTTGGGAATCCCGCTGGGGTGGAGCGGGGCCGCGACTGCTGTATAACACAGCAGAGGCGGCTCAGTGGTATTGGGAACGCTATGAATTCACCCACGACCTTGCTTGGCTGAAGGAGCGGGCTTATCCCGTGCTCAAAGGAGCAGCCGAACTTTATCGCACCTATCCGGGAACAAAGCTTGAGGCCGACGGAAAGTATCACATCAACAACACGTCCTGGGCCGAGACCTATCTGGACGGTGTTCGCGACGGCATCAATGATCTGGCTTCGATCAGGGGTATTTTCCCGGTCGCAATCAAAGCCGCGAAGCTGCTCAATGTAGACACCGATCTTGTGCCACTGTGGCAGGAGATGCTGGACAAGCTGGCACCCTATCCAACCAGCGCGAATCCGCAGGGCATGGGCGTCATGCAGCTTGCCGACGAGCCAGTGTTTGCCATCGGCATCGGGAATGACAAGCGACCCGGATCGGACGCCGATCCGAGAATGATGATGGTGAACATTTTCGATTTGCTGAACACGGAAACCAAGGCCAC
>JBEIQV010000131.1:0-9168 GCA_040376335.1 Verrucomicrobiia bacterium
ACGGTGAACTCTGCGACTCAGCGGAATTTGGCTATACGGTAAATCTGGCCATGGAGTGGGTCATATCCAACGGAACGAAACATCAGGGCCGCCTCTCAATGACGGATAATGGATGGGGTGGCAACGGCGGCGTGTATGAACACGGCATCCTCACCTACGCACTCGGCGAGTATTACGCGATGACCAAGGAGACGCCGCGCAAGGATGAGCGTGTGCTGGAGCTATTCCGAAAAGCCATAGGCTATATCGTCGAGGGGCAGGGAGTTGATGGCGGCTGGATGTATAATTACGACAAAACAGCCAGCGACACTTCCGTGAGCGGCTGGCAGGTGCAGGCGCTAAAAGCGGCCTATCTCTGCGATCTGAAACTCCCCGGTGTGAACGAAGCACTAGACCGCTCGGTAAAAAACTTCGACCGCGTGCAAGGCCCCAACGGCGGCTACGGCTATCGCGGAGCCGAGGATCGTTACAGCCTCACGGGTGTCGGTGCGCTCTGCAAAATGTTCTGGGGTGAAAAGCGCGATATAAACGTCAAGCGGGCGATTGAATTCATCCGCGTAAAAACTGCAGGGGAACATCCATTTCAATATCAGCACGAGCGCGGGGATCTGTATGCGTGGTATTATCACACACAGGCCATGTGCATGTTCGGTGACACTGCATGGCATGAGTGGGACGCCAAATTCAGCAAAGAGATCACCGGCGCACAAAGTCCCGACGGGAGCTGGCCGGTCATGCGAGCACCTGGCCACGGCAACTTGCAAGGCGAAGCCGCCATCACCGGCGCAGTCTATCGCACCACCATGAGCATCCTCATGCTCGAAACCTACTACCGCTACATGCCCACCAATCGCGCGATGATCTCGAGTGACACATCGAAACTTGCGCGCCTGTAGCCTCCCCGCAACGGTGGGCGCTGGTTATCGTGTTGGCCCGACGGGCGGGCGGTTTCCGTGTTGCGTTGCTGTCGTAACAATGGACAGAGACGACAAATTATTTGCACTTTGCGTGGCAATCCGCATTCGGCGAGTTGTCCCTAAACTTTCCTCGATTCAGTGGACGGCAAAGGAAGGGTGTGCGGGTGCTTTGTTTGGCGGTTGTCTGTTTATATTTCGCGTAATGTGATGTCGCCAGTGGCGGGGGAGAATTCGATGACGTCTGCGCTCGCGTTGAGTGTAAAATTGGTGCCTGCAAATTTCATGGCGCTGATTTTTGGGGCGATGAATCCGAAGTGGTCGCCGAGGGCGGCGGTGCCGGTGATTTTTCCGGCGATGGTGATGCTGGCGATGTGGGCGATGCTTCCAACGAGGCCGTTGATGACGCTGTCGTCGGGTGTGCCGAATAAATCATCCATGCCAGCGGTGACGCCGGCGACGATGGTGCTGGCGATCCATTGGCCTGCGGTGACTTTGCCGATTTGGGCGTTGCCGTCGGATGCGGTGCCGATGCCGGAGTAGCTGAATGCGTAGCCGCCGAGGATGAGTGTGTGCTCGACGCGGCCCATGACGGTGAGTTTGCCGATGGCGTTATCGGTGCCGCCGATGATGCCGGTGCCGGTGGCGAGGATGACGAGGGGGGTGGTGGAGTTGCCGATGAGGTTTCCTTTGATGAGGATGGTGCCGACGTCGTCGTCGAAGGAGAGCGAGCCGCTGTTGAAAAGTGTGCCGGTGCTCGTGTCCATGCCTGTGATGATGGAGCCGCCGACGGTGAGCGTGTCGGCGTGGCCGATGTGGATGAAGCCGGTGTTGATGAGCGAGGCTGTGCCGGAGACGCTGCCGCCGATGATGCTTCCGCCGATGGTGATGGGGCCGACTTTATGCCCGCGCGCATCAATGCCGCCGCTGCCGGAGCCGGTGCCGCCGATGATGGAGCCGCCGATTTTCACGCTGGTGATGTATTGTTGCGCGCCTTGGATTTGGCCGGAGTTGGAACCGGCGCCGCCTTGAATGTCTCCGAGAATCGTGACGGGGCCGATGTTGCCATCGCTATAAATCTGGCCGCTGTAGTTGCCAGCGCCGCCGACCATGGAGCCGCGGATTAAAATTTTGTCGAGACCCTCGACATCAATCTGCCCGGAGCCGGAGCCCGCGCCGCCACGGAGATCGCCGCCGATGGTCGTCGGCCCCAATCCGCCGCTGGTGTAGATGAAGGCGCTGTTGCCGCCGCTGCCGCCGATCCAGGAGCCGCCCACCGCTAGTTTTTCGATGCGTTGATGCCCGCCATTGAGATATGCGGAGTTGTTTCCTTTTCCTCCTACGATGTCGTGCCCGATCTGGATCGTGCCGATGCCTTGGGCGTTCACGTCGGCACTGTTGTTGCCAAGGCCACCGGCGAAAGAGCCGAGAATTTTCAGGCTGCCGAGCGTGCCGCCTGCGAAGACTCTCGCGGAATTGGTGCCGTCGCCGCCCTGCACGTTGTTGCGGATTTGCACGGTGCCGATTTGCAGGTCGGCGCTGATTTTGCCGGAGGCGGGGCCGGAGCCGCCGAGCAAGGATTTGCCGATGGTGACACTCGTGAGTTTGCCGTGCGAAATGAGAGCGCCGGAATCGCTGCCCGTGCCGCCTGCGAGATTGCCGCCGATGGTTACAACGCCCATGGAGCCGGTGCTGGTGATGCTGCCGGAGGAATCGCCACCGCCTCCATCCAACGAGCCGCCGATGGAGACAGCGGAGATTTTTCCGCCGGATGAGATGACTCCAGAACCAGTCGCGCTGCCGCCGAGTAAATCGTCGCCAATGGAGATCTTCGTGATGTCGCCCGACGCGCTCACGCCGCCGCTCGCAGTCTGCGCTCCGCCGATGAAGGAGCCGCCGATTTTCAAGAGCGCGATCTGTCCGAAGTTCACCGGCTGGCCGTGTGCATCCGTGCCGTTGACACCGCTCACGGAGATCATCGCTCCCGCCAAATCGGTGGTGATGTTCACCGCGCCCAGTTTCCCTATGACATTGGAGGCGAGATTCGATACGCCCATCGGCTGGGTCGCGGAGCCGAGGCGACCGAGGGAGTGAACGTTCAGCTTCAAGAGACCGACAGTCGCGGAGATCGCGTCACCGGCGTCAAGGCGCCCCAAATCACCATCCACAGTGACGCTCTTCAAATCCCGGCCCGTTGCGTTGATGTAGCCAACGTTCACAAGCCCGTCGCCGTGCGCGCTCTTCGCCGCCGTGATGCGGATGTCCGCACCTTGAAATGCAGAGTCAGCAAGGTCCAACTGAACGAGCTGCTTGCCAGCTCCGAGATTATCGAAGGTGGCTTTTCCAGTGAGGTCGCCCTTCGAGGACTTGATGGTGACCGCATCGCCGTCCACATCCACAAAGGTGATTGAGGAAGGTGCGATTCGATTTTCGAGGATCTCGATGGAGTCCTCCATCCGCTGCCGCCTGACCGATGTGTTCATGGTAAGTATTCGCTTCATGCTTGCAGTTTAAGCATCGAGCCGAGCGCGCGCTGTGTGACGCTTGTTCATTACCGACCGCTGCTTGTCTGTTCCCTCTCCATTCACTCTGCGGCCTTTGTCTTTGCCACATTGCAAAGCCGGGGCGCTCTGCGCGCGGGCGGTGCTGCAATTTTAATCAGCGGCGATCTAAAATACGCCGCCGACTTCCCATTCTTCGATGAGCGTCTTGGGGACTTCGGCGAGGAAGCGGGAGGGTCTTTGGAGCGGGTCGCCGTAGGCGGAGTTGAAGGACATGCAGGGGTAGGTGAGGTAGAGTTCGTCCATCGCGCGGGTGACGGCGACATAGAAAAGACGGCGCTCTTCCTCGACGGCTTCGCTGCTTTCCAATGAGCGGGAGCTGGGAAATTTCCCGTCGGCGAGCCAGATGACGAAGACGACTTTCCACTCCAGCCCCTTCGCTTGATGCACGCTCGTGAGGGTGACGCGCTCGGTTTCTTCGTTGTTGCGCGCGGTGGCGTCGAGGCTGGTGAGGAGTGCGAGCTGGTCGAGGAAGGCCTGCGTGCTTTCGTATTGGCGGGCGAAGTTGGCGAGGGTGTTGAGGTCTTCGCGGCGCTGGTCGTAGTTGGGAAAATTGACGCGGGCGTAGTCGTAATACACGGCTTCGAGCACGCTGTGGATCATCTCCTGCGGCGGGGCGAGGTGGCCGCCGGGGGCGAGTTCGTCGAGGGTGAATGCAAGTTGTTCCCACGCCTTCTTCGCTTTCGCGGGGACTTTAAGCGGGAGGAGCAATTCTTTGATGGCGGGCAGTCCCTCCCACGGATTTGCGATGGTCTCGGGGAGTTCCTGCGTGGGCGTCTCGGCAGGTGCGATGGGCGAAACGGGCTGCTCGGCTTGCGCTTCCACGACGACGGGCGCGATGACGGGGGCGGGGGTTTCCTTTTTCAAAAGCGGGGCGTCCGCCGCGCTGAGGGCGTCGCTCACGCTGGCCCATAGTGCATCCGCACTGCGGGCGCCGATGCCCGGCAGCAGACGCGACATGCGCTTGAAGGCGACTTCGTCGCGGGGGTTGACGACCCATTTTAAAAACGCGCCGACGTCTTTGATGTGCGCCTGCTCGAAGAAGCGCAGGCCGCTGGTGAGTTCAAATGGAATACCACGGCGCGTGAGTTCCATCTGCAATTCCATCGAGTGAAAATGAGCGCGGTAAAGAACAGCCATGTCGTCGAGCGCGATGCCTTCCTCGTGCAGTTCCAACATGCGCTGCGCGACGAATTGCGCCTGCTGCTGCGAGTCGGGCAGCGGCACCATCGCGGGTTTCAGCGCACCTTCTTCGCGCGCGGCTTGCAGCACTTTTTGAAACTGCTGCTTGTTCGTCGAGATGGCGGCGTTTGCCACGGCGAGCACCTGAGGGACGCTGCGGTAGTTGGTCTCGATTTTATACACGACGGCGCCGGGATGACGCTTGGGGAATTCGAGGATGTTGCGGAAGTCCGCACCGCGCCACGAGTAGATGCTTTGCGCGTCGTCGCCGACGACCATGACGTTGTGATGCCGGGCGGCGAGGATTTCGATGAAGTCGTTCTGGAGGTGGTTGGTGTCCTGGTATTCGTCCACGAGCACGAACTGAAACTGCCGCTGGTAGTGTTCAGCGAGCGCGGCGTTCGATTTCAAAAGACGCACGGTCTTTTCCAACAGGTCGTCGAAATCGAGCGCGTTCGCTTTCTTTTTCTTCGCTTCGTATTTCACGCGCGCCTGTTCCAGCTCCGCCGCGAACTCGAAGAAATGCGGATACTTTTCCAACAGCACGTCCTCCAGCGAGCGCCCGGTGTTGAGTTGGTAGCTGAGCACATCCGCGACGACCTGGCCCTTCGGGAATCGCTTCTCTTTTGGATCAAAGCCGAGCGTGGCGACGACGCCGTCGAGCATGTCCTCCGCATCCTCGCGGTCCATGATGCTGAAGCCGGGAGCGAAGCCCGCTTCGTTCGGATGCCTGCGGAGGATGCGGTTGCCGATGCTGTGAAATGTCCCGCCCCACAAGCCGGCCAAGTCATGCGGACAAATCGCGGCGACACGATCCAGCATTTCTCTCGCAGCTTTGTTGGTGAACGTGAGCAGCAGCACATGCTCGGGGCGGATGCCGTTTTCCAAAAGATACGCCACGCGGTAGGTGAGCGTCCGCGTCTTGCCGCTCCCCGCACCCGCAATCACCAGCGCAGGCCCCGGCGGCGCGGTGACGGCGGCGAGCTGCTGGGGATTCAGTTCCGCTGCGAAATCAATGCGCGGCCCGGCGGGCGCGGTGCGGTGAAGTGTATATTGTCGGGCCATGTGCGGAAGACGGATGACTGAGGATGCGCTGCGGATGAAGCTCGAAATGAGAGACGGACAATCGGCGGTTGACAATAGGTGGTAGGAAATGGGCAATCGCTCCGTGCCGGACGATGAGCTGCCACCGATATCCCTCGCTGAAGTGGGCCGCTACGCGCGGCTCTCGGATGCGCGTGAACGTGGATTGGTCGTAGCGGCGATGGAATTGCCTCACTGGGTCGTGAGGGACGGAAAAGAATACACATTGAGTGTGGAGGAGGCGGTGCGTGAGCGTGTTGTTGCGGCGCTCGCAGAGTTTGAAGCGGATGAGCGTGCTCGTCCGGCTGCACGAGAGTTCGAGCCGCTGCGGGTGCCGAAGTTTGCTCTGATGACGCTGCTGCTTGTGATGGCAGCATTTTACCGCGTGCAGACGGGGCTGGCGCGTGAGTTCATCGAGCGCGGTGTGTCGGATGATGCGGCCATCCTGCGAGGGGAATGGTGGCGCACTTTCACCGCGCTCACGCTGCATGGAAACACGGAGCATCTCGTTGCAAATCTTTCGCTCGCTGTGTTTGTGTTTGCGTTTGTGCTGTGGCGATTCGGCGTTGGCTGCGGGCTGCTCGGTATCTTGCTCGGCGGTGCGCTGGGTAACGGGCTGAATGTCCTCGCGCACCTTTCGCATCCGCATCAGAGCCTCGGCTCGTCCACGGCGCTCTTCGCGGGGCTTGGCCTGCTCGCCGGCTCGGAAATTTTCGCGCGGCTTGCGCATCGTGGCCCGCAGTCTGGTTGGCGGATCATTGTCCCTATCGGCGCAGGCTTTGCCTTTCTTTCCATCTACGGCGGTGGTGGGGTGAAGACCGACGGCACCACTATTCTTGATGCGGGAAATGTGGATGTGCTGGCGCATCTTTTCGGACTTCTCGCGGGCGTGGCTCTGGGTGCGGCATTTTTTGCTGCTGGGTGGAAAGGTGGACTCTCAGCACGGAGGCAGATCGCATTTGGCGCGAGCGCGGTGCTGCTGCTTGTCGTTTCCTGGGCGTATGCTGCGCTGCGCTGAGGGTTGAATTTTACCAAGGCTGACTGCTTGCGCTGAAAGCCTGCGCCCGCTAACGCTCGCTGCCGTTCAAACTACTCGAACGGCAATGAACCGAACTCTATTTATGAAATGCACACTTCTTTTTCTTACAACCGCAGCCGCTTTCAGCCTTGTGGGCTGTAAGGATGCGAATACGGCAGGCGATATTATCATCGGTGAATATGCATCGCTGACCGGCAAGGAGGCGACATTCGGAACGTCCTCGCACGAAGGAACGATGCTCGCAGTCGAGGAGATCAACGCGGCGGGCGGTGTGCTCGGGAAGAAGATCAAGCTCATCACTGAAGACAACCAATCGAAGGCTGGCGAATCCGCGACAGTCGTGAACAAGCTGATCTCGA
This sequence comes from Verrucomicrobiia bacterium, assembly GCA_040376335.1. Classification (GTDB taxonomy): domain Bacteria; phylum Verrucomicrobiota; class Verrucomicrobiia; order Chthoniobacterales; family Chthoniobacteraceae; genus SXWH01. Next base: position 7,139 of record JBEIQV010000131.1, read on the forward strand.
AGGATGGCGCGGTGGCGATCCTCGGCGAAGTCGCCAGTTCGCGTTCGCTGGAAGCCGCGCCGATTTGCCAGAGCAACAGTATCCCGATGATTTCGCCGAGTTCGACGAATCCGAAGGTGACGGAGACAGGTAACTTTATTTTCCGCGTATGCTTTATTGATCCATTCCAAGGAACGGTGATGGCGAATTTCGCGACGAAAACGCTCAAGGCAAAGAAAGTCGCGGTATTCACGGATGTGAAAAGCGACTACTCGAAAGGGCTGGCGAAATTTTTCAAAGAGGGCTTCGTGAAAGCTGGCGGACAGATTGTTTCGGAGCTGGATTTCAATGGCGGCGACAAGGATTTCAAGGGCCAGCTCACGACGATTAAGGGAGCGAGTCCTGATGCTGTTTTCGTTCCGGGTTACTATACGGACGCTGCATTGATTTGCATTCAAGCGAAGGAAATCGGACTGAATGTGCCACTCTTTGGCGGCGACGGATGGGAGTCCGAAAAGCTCACAGAGATTGGCAAGGACGCAGTGGAGGGGACGTATTTTTCCACGCACTATGCACCGGATGTGGCGAGTGATTTGAGCAAGAAATTTGTCGCAGCCTACAAGGCGCGCTACAACGGTAAGTTGCCCGATGCGATGGCGGCGCTCGGCTATGACTCGGCGATGATGCTGGCTGACGGAATAAAGCGCGCAGGTTCGTCCGATGGAGCGAAGGTGCGCGATGCTCTCGCGGCTACGAAGGACTTGGATGCGGTGACGGGCAAGCTGACGATTAACGAGAAGCGCGACGCGGTGAAATCCGCAGTTATTCTCAAGGTCGAAGGTGGAAAGTTTAAATTCGTCGAGACGGTCAACCCGTAACGCCGCGTGGAGATACTTCAGCAACTCACAAACGGCCTCGCCCTCGGGAGCATCTACGCGCTCATCGCGCTCGGCTACACGATGGTCTATGGTGTGTTGCGGTTCATCAATTTTGCGCACAGTGATGTGCTAATGCTGGGTGCATATTCGGCATTTTTTCTTGCGCCGGTTGCGGAGCGGATGTTCGGGCCGCAATCCATTGCAGGGGCGCTCTTCATCATTGTTGTCGCTGCGACGATTTGTGCGGTTGTCGGTGTGCTTATTGAATTTCTCGCTTATCGCCCGCTACGTTCGCGCCCGAAGCTCACGGTGCTCATTACAGCGATTGGCGTGTCCCTGTTCATCGAGTTCACCTGTCAGCACAAATCGGTTTTCGGAGCGGACACAAAGTCCTTTCCCAAACTACTTGCCTCGCGAGATGTTGCGATTGGGGGCCTGCATTTCAGTAGCAACGATCTCATCGTGCTTGTGCTCACTGCCGTGTTGCTCGCTGGTATGTGGTTTCTCGTGCAGCGCACGAAAATGGGTATGGCGATCCGTGCGGTGTCATTCAACGAAAAGGCGGCCGCTCTCATGGGTGTGAACGTCAACCGTGTCATTTCCTACACATTTGCAATTGGTTCGGCGCTCGCGGCGATAGCAGGCATTTTTTATTCGATGCGGGCACCGGGCATTGATCCACTCATGGGCATTCAACCCGGCCTGCGCGCATTCATCGCGGCTGTCGTCGGTGGCATTGGCAATCTTCCTGGAGCCGCGCTCGGCGGCTTACTGCTTGGTGTGATCGAAACGGTGGCTGGCGGCATCCCCGGAGTTTCAAATTACCGAGATGGGATCGCTTTCGCGATTCTGATTCTCGTCCTGCTCTTTCGACCGGCGGGACTGCTCGGGAGATCCATGGTGGAAAAAGTATGATGCACACCGGAGCCAAACGCAGTCTGCTCGTCGCGATATTCATCGCCATCGTCGTTTCGCTTTTTTCCGCGCAATTCAACCGCTACTACCGCGACGTGGCGATTGACGTGGCGATCAGCATCATCCTCGGCTCGTATTGCGTTGATGCGGTCTTCAGATGTGAATGTAGTCATACTATTCTCCTGTATCAGGTGTTGGTTCAGTTAAGCGGTAGGCAAAGCCCTCAAGAAACCCCGCTTTATAGGCTTCTTTGAGTTC
>JBEIQV010000269.1:0-4480 GCA_040376335.1 Verrucomicrobiia bacterium
GGCTCGATGTCTTCCATGGACACATCCTCGGGCCTCTTCTGCCTGCGCAATTCCTTCAACGCCGCAACGCCCTCGGCGCTGACCTCGGCGGGCTCGAATTTCAGCCCGGAATAATTGATGTCCGGCGCGAGCAATTTGATCCCGAGCCGTTCGCACTCCGTCACGAAGATGCTGATCTTGTCCATGTTCGCGACTTCGTTGCTCATCACGGCGGACATAAACTCGACTGGGTAGTTCGCCTTCAAATACGCCGTCTGGTAGCTCACCCACGCATACGCCGCAGAGTGCGAGCGGTTGAAACCGTAGCCTGCAAATTTCTCCAGCGTGTCGAAAATCTCGTTCGCCTTTTCCTCCTTGATGCCGTGGAGCTTCGCGCAGCCTTCGCAGAACTTGATGCGCTCCTTTGCCATCTTTTCCTTGTCCTTTTTACCCATCGCGCGACGCAGCAGATCTGCGCCACCGAGCGTGTAGCCTGCGAGAATCTGCGCGGCCTGCATGACCTGCTCCTGATAAATCATCACGCCGTAAGTCTCGCGCGTCATCTCATTCAGCAACTCGTGCGGCGCTTTCACCTTCGCCTTTCCGCGCTTGCGCTTGATGTAGTCGCCGATGAGTTCCATCGGGCCGGGACGATAGAGCGCAAGGATCGCGTTGATGTCTTCGATGTCGGAAATCGCGAACTGCTTGCAGACGCCGACCATGCCGCCGGATTCGAGCTGGAACACTGCAACCGTCTCGCCGCGATTCAGCATGTCGAAGACCGGCTGATCGTTCAGCGGTATCGTGTCTATGTTGAAATCCGGCGTGTGCTTGCGGATGAGCACCACGGCGTCGGTGATGACGGTGAGCGTCTTCAGCCCGAGGAAGTCGCACTTCAACATTCCCACCTCCGTGAGCGCGCCCATCTCGTATTGGCTCACGATGCTGCCATCGTTTGCGCGCGAGAGCGGGATGTAATCACTCAAGTCGCGGTCACCGATCACCACGCCTGCGGCATGGACGCCCGTGCCGCGTGTGATTCCTTCGAGCTTCACCGCAGCGTCCCAAAGTTGCTTGGTCGCCTGCTCGCTTTTCACCGCCGCAGCCAGCTCCGGGTTTTTGTCAATTGCACCGGCGGTGTGCTCCATCTCGCCGGTGTCCTTGTTCTTTTTGTCGAAGCCCGCGAGCGTGATGCCCAGTTCGTTCGGGATCATTTTCGCGATGCGATCCGCGTCGTTGTAGCTCCAGCCCAGCACACGGGCCACGTCGCGCACGACCGACTTCGCGCCGAGGGTGCCGAATGTGATGATCTGCGACACGGCGCGCTCGCCGTATTTCTGCCGCACGTATTCGATGACCTCGCTGCGGCGGTTCACGCAAAAATCCACGTCAATATCCGGCGGCGATACGCGCTCGGGATTCAGGAAGCGCTCGAAGAGCAGCTTGTAAAACAGCGGGTCGATGTCGGTGATTCCCATCGCGTAGGCCACGATGGAGCCTGCCGCCGAACCACGACCGGGACCGACGGGAATGCCCTGCTTCTTCGCCCAGTCAATGAAGTCCCAGACGATGAGGAAATAGTTCACGAATCCCGCCTTCTCCAGCACTCGAAACTCCAGCTCGTAGCGGCTCTGCACTTTTTCGCTGTCTGCATCCGCGCCGTAGCGACGCCGCAGACCAGCCTCCGTAATCTCGCGCAGATATTCGTTCTGAGTCTTTCCCGTCGGCGGCGCGTAGCTGGGATATTTTGGCGACGTATCCAGCTCAAAGCCGCACCGCTCCGCGATGGCGAGCGTGTTGTCGCATGCATCGGGATGACTGCTCCACAGCGCGCGCATTTCCTCGGGCGTTTTGAAATACACCTCGGGCACGTAATGCATCCGCCGCTCGTCCGTGACGTTCACGCCCGTGCCGATGCAGATGAGCACGTCGTGCGCGTCATGGTCGTCGCGATTGAGAAAATGCACATCGTTCGTCGCGACCATCCCGACACCGAGTTCGCGTGCGATTTTCGGCAGCGCGCGATTCACTTTGATCTGCTGCTCGATGCCGTGGTCGCACATCTCGATGAAATAATTCTCCGGCCCGAGGATGTCGCGATACGCCGCGCCCAGTTCCATCGCCTTCTTCAAATTATCCTCCGCATGAATCGCGTGGGGCACCTCGCCTTTCAGACATCCGCTCAGGCCAATCAGCCCCTTCGCGTGCGCGGCGAGCAGTTCCTTGTCTATCCTCGGCTTGTAGTAAAAACCATCGAGGTGCGCGATGGAGACGAGCTTGATGAGGTTTTTGTAGCCGTCCTCGTTTTGCGCGAGCAGCGTGAAATGAAAATTTCCCTCCTGCTTCGTCACCGCCGATTTCTTCAAATGCGAATCCGGCGTCACATACACCTCGCAGCCGATGATCGGTTTGATGCCCTGCTTCTTGCACTCCTGGTAAAACTCCACCGCCCCAAACATCACGCCGTGATCCGTGATTGCCAGCGCGGGCATCCCGAGCTTCGACGCCTTCTTCACCGCCGCGCCGACACGGCACGCGCCGTCGAGCGTGGAGTATTCGGTGTGGCAGTGGAGATGGACAAAACTATCGGGCATAAAGAGACATCACGCCCGCGCGCTCGCGGCGTCAACGCAAACGTCGCACACTACTGCTTATCCACGCTGTATTTTCCGGGGCCGATGAAAATGAGCGCGAAGAAAACGATGCCCAGTTCCCATGCGTGCGAAGCCTCCCGCAGCGCGCCGGAGAATGTTTTTTCCATCAGCCACATGTGCAGTCCCGCCATCCCCATCGTAAAAGCCACGAGCAGACAAGCCGGGCGAAATGCGACGCCGATCATGACGAGCACCACGCCCAGCGTCTCCGCCATCGTCGCCATGAAACCCCAAAACGTCGGCCAGAAATTGATGCCGACGTGCTTCATCGCGCCACCAAGAGCACGCCACGTCTCCGTAATGGGAAGCCCCGATTCCGATTCCGGTTTGATCCCCGTGAGCTTCGCCCATCCATGCGCCCACAAAAAGAATGCGCCCAGCGCGAGGCGGAGAAAGAGAAGACCGGCGTCACGATTGCGAGAGAGGAATGACCACATGGCGCGGAGACTAAGCGAGCCGCCGTGCACTCGGCAAGAATTGCCACTGTCGGGCAGTCTCCTATTTTGAATTTGGAAGCCATGAAGCCATGAACGGAAAGTTGTCGCACCTATGGGATGAGCCGTCTTCCAATTCTTTCCTGGTTTCCTGGCTTCCAAATTAGGACACCACCCACCGTCCGCTTTTCCTCACCACAGCGACGCCGCCCATGTCCAAAAGCCAATCCGCCACAGCGCCACCACCGCCGCGAAGCCAAGAATCAGCCCGTCGAACCAACGCTGTGAAACGTGCGCCAGCAGCCAGCGCCCGAGGAACAGCCCGCCCACAATCGCCGGAATCAGCGCGAAATTAAACAAAAGCGTATCCGTGCGAATCAGCCCCAGCCACGCGCTGAACGGCAGCTTGTAGAAATTCAGGATCAAAAAGAACCACGCACTCGTCCCCGTGAGTTGATACTTCGGCAGGCCCACCGCGAGGAAATACAGCCCCATCACCGGCCCCGCCGCATTCGCCATCATCGTCGTCACCCCCGCCAGCAATCCCATCGCCGCCGCGAACGGCCACGAATGCGGCACGTGCTCGAACAAACCCGGCTTCCACATCCGCCAAAGTTGCAGCACCACGAGCACAAACACCGTCCACCCGATGAACGGACGATACGCCCACTCCGGCACCACCGACTTCATCAGCCACGTCCCCAGCGCCACGCCCACGCACGCGATGGGCAGCGTCCGCCACACGTGACGCCACACCGCGTGCCGCTTGAAAGCGATCACCGCCCCGATGTCCCCGATGCACAACATCGGCAACAACACCCCCGTCGAAACCTTGTCGCCAAAAATCGCCGCCATCGCCAGCACCGGCACCAGCGTCACCCCCACAAACCCGCTCTTGGACATCCCCACGCCCAGCCCCGCCACGACGGCGAGCAACCATTGGAAAAGCGTGAGATCCGGCATATTTCAGCCCACCACTAGCGCAACCCCCACGAGAGCGACAAGCGCGCTCGCCGCGACCGCATCGAAACCGGGACGCGAACGCTTCCTAAAAGACCTCGAACTCATCGCCGACGCCTGCGCAGCGGCGCAGGAGAAGTGAGTCGTGAGCGGCAGTGTTGAAAAGGGGAATCCCCCGCGCTTGCACCACGCCCGCCTTGCCAACACATCCCGTGCGCGGCAGAAGGCCCGCGTGAAAGACGGGCACACCACGCATGGCGAGAGCAGCTTTGGGAAAAAGCTCTGGTGCGTGCTCCTCGTCGTCTTCCTCGGTGGCATTGGCTGGCAGATGTGGAAGTTCAACGCCTACAACAACGCCGTCCGCGAAGCGAAGGAGGCGGGGTTCGAGTGGGTGTGTGATGACGCCTTCAGCCTCATCCGGCAGGACTGGCACAATGCGCTCAAAAAGGAGAC
>JBEIQV010000290.1:0-4128 GCA_040376335.1 Verrucomicrobiia bacterium
CTCGACTACAAGCCCAGCCAGATCGTCGTGAGCAACGGCGCCAAGCACTCATGCCTCAACGCCATTCTCGCCTGCGTCGGCGAAGGCGACGAGGTCGTCATCCCCGCACCCTACTGGCTCAGCTATCCTGAAATGGTGCGCCTCGCCGGCGGCGAGCCCGTCATCGTGGAAACAAAGGCCGAGAACGGCTGGAAGATGACCGCCGAGGAATTCGAGTCCGCCATGTCGCCGCGCACAAAGATGGTCATCATCAACAGCCCCGGCAACCCAACCGGCGCTGTTTACACCCGCGAAGAACTCGAAGCCATCGGCGAAGTCGCACTCGGAGAAGACATCATCATTTTGTCCGACGAAATCTACGAGAAGCTAACTTACGACGACGTGAAGCACGTCTCCATCGCCTCGCTCAGCAAGGAACTTTACGACCTCACCATCACCGTCAACGGCTTCAGCAAGAGCTACGCGATGACCGGCTGGCGTCTTGGCTACCTCGGTGCACCCGAGGCCATCGCAAAAGCCGTGGACGCCATCCAGAGCCACAGCACCAGCGGCTGCACGAGCTTCGCGCAAAAAGGCGCACTCGCCGCGCTCAAAGGCGATCAGGCTCCTGTCGAGGACATGCGTTCGGAATTCGACATCCGCCGCCAATACATGGTCGAGCGTCTCACGAGCATTCCGAAAGTCAAAGTCGTTGCACCACAGGGTGCATTCTACGTCCTCGCCGACATCAGCGGGTTCGGCATGAACTCCACCAACTTCGCGGATCGACTGCTCGGCAAGCACCACGTCGCCGTCGTCCCCGGCATTGCATTCGGAGATGATCGCACCATCCGCTTCAGCTACGCCACGAGCCTCGACATCATCAAGAAGGGCCTCGACCGGTTCGAGGAATTCTGCCGCGCGCTGTAAACCTTCAGCCCGCCAAACGGGACTGATTTCACAAACCACGCCGCCCGGCTCGCGAGAGCCGGGCGGCGTTTTGCTTTGGGTTAATTCCGCAGCGCATCTTTTGGTGTGAGCGTGGCGAGATCGGGTTCATGCAGGATTTTTACCTGGGGGCCTTGCGGTGCCCACACGGCGGGGTCGGTGGGACCGAAGAGGAGTGTGCATTTTGCGCCCACGGCGGCGGCTAGATGGGAGATGCCGGTGTCGTGGCCGAAATAACGTGTGCAGCGCGTGAGCAGCGCGGCGAGCGTGGGCAGTGGCAGGTCGCGGGCGATGAGGGTGGCGTGTGGGGCGAGTGAATCGAGCGATGCGGTGTCGGCTTCGCCGCCGATGATGAGTAGCGGGCCTTTGATTTCTCCGGCGAGGGCGCGCCATTTTTCCAAGGGCCAGTTTTTTCGCGGGCTTCCGCTGCCGGGGTGAAGTGCGGTGAATGACGAATTTTGGATGACGGATGACGAAAGCCACGTTTCGCTGGCTTGGTGGGATTCGGGGGTTGGGATGAGCTTCGCTGCAGGGTCGTCGAGGAAGAGGGCCATGCTTTCGAGGCCGCGTGCGAGTTGTGTGCTGGCGTGGTTTTCGTCGGTGATGGGCGTGTAGGCGGAGAGATAGTTTTTCACGCCTGCCCGCTTCACGTTGGTCTCGAAGATGCCGTCGGGATCAAAGAGCCAGCTTACGACTTGCTGGAATGACGCGAAGTATTCGCAAAGCTCGGGCGAGAGGTTGCCGTTGCGCGCAAAGAATCCGGCGAGCGGGCCGTATTCGATGCTGCGGGTGGCGTCGGCGTAGGTCGTGCCCGGCGCGGGGCCGCCGTGCAGCGCGAGCGCGGCGATGTGGCGGTAGCCGAGGACTTCGAGGTGGCAGTGCGGGAATGCCTCGCGCAGCAAACGCAGCGCGGGGAGCGTGAGGATGAAGTCGCCTATCGCGCCACCACGGATGGCGAGGATGCGGGGCTTCATTCGTCGCTCCCTACATCAAATTTGCAGCCACTTCCGCCATTTCGCTGCGCTCGCCCTTGAAGAGATTCACGTGCGCCATCCAGGGCTGTCCTTGCAGGCGGTTGCGGGCATAGACGAGGCCGTTGGTGTGTGCGTCCACGTAGGGATTATCAATCTGGCCGAGGTCGCCGATGAGGATAATTTTGCTCCCTTTGCCCATGCGTGTGATGAGCGTCTTCGATTCGTGCGGCGTGAGCTGCTGCGCTTCGTCCACGATGAAGATCGCGTTCGGAATGCTGCGTCCGCGGATGTGTGTGATAGCTTCGATTTCGATCTGACCATTCGCGATCATCGGCTCCCACGGCCTGCCTGCGGGCTTGGGTCCGCCAAATGGAGATGGCGTCTCCCGCTGATCGCGTGGGTCGCGTTTGTCGTCGTTCTTGCGCTGGCTCTGTTTTTTGTTCTCGAAATGCTCCGGCTTGCGTGGACGCGTGAGCAGGAGTTCCAGCGCGTCGAAAGCCGGCTGCACCCACGGCGCCATTTTTTCCTCCACACGCCCCGGCAGGAAACCGATGTCGCGTCCGGTCGGCATAATCACGCGGGTGATGAGCATTTTTTCAAAATCACCCGTCTGCACCTGCTCCAGCGCGGCACCGACGCTCATGAGCGTTTTGCCTGTGCCTGCTTTGCCATAGACGGTGATGAGCGAGATCGCCGGGTCGTAAAGCGCATCGAGGAAAAACCGCTGCCCGAGATTCAGTGCCGTGAGCCAGCGCCCGCCACGAATCGTGATGCGGTCGCGCCGCAGCTTGTGCAACGAACCGCCGCCGACGTGCCGCGCCGGGATTGCGTGCGTCGGCTCCTCCTCGTTGCGAACGAGCAGATAGTGGTTCGGCGGAAAGTTTGCGGCTTTTTCAAACACCATGCTCTCCTGGCTCGCAAACGCTTGGAGCGAGTGACCAGACACATCGAACGTCTCATACTCCTCGTTCTTCTGCTTCATCGTGAGGCGGATGTCCGTGTCCTCCACGCGATCGGTGCGGTAGTCCTGCGCTTCGAGTCCGAGAGTGCGCGCTTTCAGGATCATGTTGAGATCCTTTGTCACGAGGATGACGGGGTCCTTTTCAGCATCCGCCACGGCGCACGCAGCGGCGAGGATGCGGTTGTCCACGCTCGACAAATCCGGGAACAAATCGCGCAGCATGTGGAAGCGCGGCGAATCACTCACGAGGCTCCACACGCCGTTTCTGAATTGCGCGAGCGGGTTCACGCAGACGCGGAGCCTGCCGCCGTTCTCCAGCTTCACGCCTTTCTGCATGTCCTCGGCGTTGCGAAATTTCTCACTCAGCCTGCGATGAACCTCGCGCGCGTTTGCGCCACGCGTGGAGCTTTCGCTTTTGAAACGATCCAGCTCCTCAAAGACCTCCACCGGTATCCAGACCGTGTTTTCCTGAAATTGAAACGGCGATCCTGGGTCGTGGATCAGGACGTTCGTATCGAGGAGATAGTTTTTGTGAGTTGTCGCGGGAGCGTTCTTCGGTGGCATTAAATTCGTGCGGAACGTGGCGCGTGCCGCCCCGCCGTGCAATGCCAAAGAGCTAGCGCCTTGTGACAATCCGAAAGCACTTTGTGAATGTTCACTTTTTCAAAGGACCTTACCGCTGATTGTATGGGCCGTTCGGTAGCAGACGCATTCTACAAATGCGCAGAGGGCGATGCCGACTCCGTAGGCGAGGAGGTCCGGGGCGTTGAACGTGGAGCCGAGAATCAAGCCGCCAATCCGGTTCGCGCGGATCAAATCAATCCAAGGAGCATGGTAGAGCTGGGAGAATTCGACGGCCCATGCAAAGCCGAGGGAACTCAAAGTGACGCGCAGAGTGGACGCTCGGTTCCATAGAAATCCAAGCCCGAAAAAGACGAGCATCGCCCAAAGCGCATCGCCTCCGTATTTGGCAGCGAAACTCGGCAGCGACAACCATCGCGACCGCCATACTAACCCCAATCCAATCACCGCCCCACCAGCGAGCGCATACAGCAGTCGGCTACGCTGAAATGGTTTGGTGTTTGAGGGGGTATTCATCGGGAAAACGAGTGCAGCATTGCGATGCAGACGATGAGATAAATGATCTTCATTTCCTCTCGCGAAATCGAAGCCACAAATGGCCGATGAGCCACCATTGGATGCCGCCAAGGACAAGGCAGACAAGACCAGGCACCACATTCCATTCATGATGATTGCCGGAGATGA
>JBEIQV010000322.1:0-3561 GCA_040376335.1 Verrucomicrobiia bacterium
CTCGGCGCGGGAATCGGCCTCGCCATTCGCGGCGGCGCTGTGCTCGACGGCACCGAGATCGCCGCGCTCCTCATCAGCCGCAACGTCCACATCCTCCGCGTCGCCGATGTCATCCTCGGCCTGAACATCCTCATCTTTCTCACCGCCGCATTTTTCCTCGGCGTCGAATCCGCCCTCTACTCCATCCTCACCTATTTCGCCGCCGCCAAGATGCTCGATTTCATCCTGCACGGCCTCGAGGAATTCACCGCCGTCACCATCATGTCGGCGAAAAGCGACGCCATCCGCATCGCCATCACCGAAGGACTGCGGCGCGGCCTCACCGTTTACAAAGGGCGCGGCGGCGTGAACAACGTCGAACAGGAAATCCTCATGTGCGTCGTCACGCGTCTGGAGGTCGGAAAAATCAAATCCATCGTCAAGGAACACGACCCTGTCGCATTCATCATGGTCCACGCCCTCTCCGACGTCTCCGGCGGCGTTCACCGAAGGAAGTCCATCTATTAAGGCTTACGGTGTCGGCGGAATCTGCCAACTAACTCACTGCGGCGGGTTCTGGGTGGTGGCAGGGAAGGTGAGTTCGGTCGTCGGCAGGGAAACGCGCAGTTCGCGCAACGCGGCGGCGCGGCCGCGGGGGGCGTGGTAGATGGTGGGGCGGATGTAGCCGGGCGGGGCGCTGAGGGCGTTGGCCCACCAGCAGGTGGCGGCGTTGGGTTGTTTTGCCGTCGTTGGTGGAGCTGCACGTCTAAAATTCCTGCCGAGCACTTTGACGGGAATACTTGCAGCCTGCCGCGCTGCACGCTACGCCCGCGAAATGTCTTCACCACTCCGCTCCCGCCGCTCCTTTCTCGCCGAACTCGCCGCCGGCATCGCCGTCGCGCCATGGGTGACGCGCGGCCTGCTCGCTCAATCACCAAACTCCGTCGTGAATCACGCCACCTTCGGCTGCGGCGGGCAGGCGTGGTCGGATGTCACCTCCATCGCCTCGCACAAGGCGGTGAAGATCGTCGCGGGATGCGACGTGGATGAAAAACGCACGAAGGAATTCCGTAAAAAATTCCCAGACGCCCGTGTGTATTCCGATTTCCGCGAGCTGCTGGAAAAGGAGAAGGATTTGCAGAGCGTGAACGTCTCCACGCCCGATCACATGCACGCGCCCATCGCGGTCACTGCGCTAAATCGCGGCGTCCACGTTTATGGCCAAAAACCGCTCGCGCACGATGTGTATGAAGTGCGCCGGATGACTGAGATTGCGCGGGAGAAAAAGCTCATCACACAAATGGGCATCCAGATTCACAGCAGCACTGAATACCGCACGGGATGCAAAGTGATTCAGGATGGTCTCATCGGCAAAGTGCGTGAGGTTCACACTTGGAGCAGCAAGAAGTGGGGAGACAACGGCAAGATGCCCGAACCGAAGGATCCGGTGCCAGCGGGGCTTGATTGGGATAAGTGGATCGGCGTTTGCGCAGAACGTCCATTCATCGGCGGTGAGTGGTATCACCCGAGCAACTGGCGCAAGCGTCTGGATTTCGGCACCGGGACTTTTGGCGACATGGGCTGCCACATTTACGATCCCGTTTTCAAAGCACTCGCGCTCACCGCGCCGCTCAGCGTCCGCAACGATGGTGCCGCGCCGAGCGAACACTCGTGGGCCACGGATGCGACGGTGGATTACATTTTCCCCGGCACAGCATTCACCGAGGGGAAAACCGTCCGCGTCGTGTGGTATGATGGCGACCAGCGCCCGCCGCAGGAAATCTTGGACGCTGCAGGAATCGTGAAGGGCGAAAAGGGCAAGGAACTTCCGAATCAGGGCAGTATTTTCCTCGGCACCGATGGTGTGATGATTCTGCCGCACATCGCGCAGCCGCGCCTCGCGGGAGCCGCCGAGAACAAGACATACGAGAAAGTCAAAAGCGACAATCACTACCACCAATTCATCGAGACCATCCTCGGTAATCAAAAAGCCTGCGCTGCGAACTGGGACTACGCCGGCCCGCTCACCGAGGCGATATTGCTGGGCTGTGTCGCCACACGCTTTCCGAAGCAAACGCTCGATTGGGATGCCGCCGCGCTGAAATTCACGAAGGTGGAAGCAGCAAGCCAATACATCAGGCACGCCTACCGCAAAGGTTACGAAGTCGCAGGGCTGTAAGCTTTAGCCCAACTTCAAGAGCCACACTTGCCAAAGACAGGAGCGCGATTAAGCTGCACGCCCTTTTCAAAACAACCAATACAACAACATGGCACACGAACTACCCGCACTTCCTTACGCAACCAACGCTCTCGAACCGCACGTTGATACGCGCACGATGGAGATTCACCACGGCAAGCATCACAATGCTTACGTCACCAACCTCAACAACGCGCTGAAGGATCAGCCCGCGCTCGCCTCGAAGACTGCGCTCGAATTGATTCAGGATCTAGCAAGCGTGCCGGACGCAATTCGCGGCCCTGTGCGCAACAACGCAGGCGGACACGTGAACCACACGTTTTTCTGGTCGCTGATGAAACCTGCCGCCGAGGGCAAGCCCATCGGCACACTCGCCGCAGCGATTGATGCGACGTTCGGCAGCTTCGAGGCTTTTCAGGAAAAATTCGCCGCCGCTGCGGCAGGTCGTTTCGGATCGGGCTGGGCGTGGCTCGTCGTGAATGGCGGGAAACTGGAGATTTGCTCCACCGCCAATCAGGACAACCCGCTGATGGGCAAAGCCGTCGCAGGCTGCGAAGGCAAGCCGGTGCTCGGCCTCGATGTGTGGGAACACGCTTACTACCTCAACTACCAAAACCGCCGCCCCGACTACGTGAAAGCGTGGTGGGCCGTGGTAAACTGGGCGCAGGCTGAGGCAAACTTCGCCGCCGCCAAGTAAGCAAACGCCAGTCGCAGATTTTTAAAGGCCCGGCTCTTTCAAAGAGTCGGGCCTTTTTTACCACCCATCGCATCATGACGAAGATGTGAGCACTCGATTTTCGTGTGGAAATTGAAATCACTGTGGACAATTTTCACAGCCGCCTCTAACACAGCGCTCCTTTCGCTTTCCCACCTTTTTTCGTATGCCACGCTTTGAATACATAGCCCTAGACGCCCGCGGTGCTGAATCACGGGGAATCATCGAGGCCGCCGACCAAAACTCCGTCGTCTCCCAACTCAGGCAGACTGGATATTTCCCAACAAGCGTCGAGCTTGAAGGAACTGGCCCGAAGCAGGGGAAAGGAAAAGCAAAGACAGTAAAATCAATCGCCCCGGCAACCACTGGCGGAAAGAAAGGAATCGTGCTTTTTCAGCGCAAGACGGTGAAGAGCAAGACGCTGATGATTTTCACACGCCAGCTCGCCACGCTCATTGACGCTGGCCTGCCGCTGCTCAAGGGTCTCGCCGTGCTCGCCAAGCAGGAGAAGGATCTAGTTTTGAAAAGCGCGATCAACAGCATGGCGGACTCGGTGCAGGGTGGCAGCACTTTCAGCGAATCTATGGGCCAGCATCCGCACATCTTTAACCGACTTTATGTCTCGATGGTGAAGGCGGGTGAAATCGGCGGCGTGCTCGAATTGGTGCTC
>JBEIQV010000067.1:0-12921 GCA_040376335.1 Verrucomicrobiia bacterium
AAAGTGCTCGCGAGAGGAATCGAACCTCCATGGGTCTCCCCATATGATTCTGAATCATACGCGTCTGCCAGTTTCGCCACGCGAGCAATGAAAGAGGCGCGGATAAAAGCCTCACCGTCATGGGGAGGCAAGTGATTTGTCGCAGACCTTACGAGATGCGCATCGGCATCAGCACATAGAGGAACGGCGTGCCGATTTTGATCACGCCCGGACTCATCTCATCAATGAGGTCAATATGCACTTCATCATCGGTGAGATTGCGGAGCGGATCTTGAAGGAATCCGGGGTTGAATGCGATGGACATTTCCTTGCCCTTGAAATTGACCGCGAGGGATTCGTGCGCTTCGCCGACTTCCGGTGTGTTCGCGGTGATTTCGAGGTTGTTCTTGGTGAAAATCAATTTCACCGAGTTGGATTTGTCGCTCGAAAGCAGCGACACGCGGCGCACTGCGGTGAGCAGCAGTTCGCGCTCGATGGTCACGCGCTCCTTGGCTTCCGGTGGGATGACTTGTTTGTAGTTCGGGTAGTTGCCTTCGATGAGTTTGGAGACCAGGACTTTTCCGTTCACGTCGAAGCCGACTTGGTTTTCGCCGACGTTCATTTTGATCTCGCCCTCTTCACCGAGCAGGCGCTGGAGTTCAGTCACGCATTTAGAGGGAACGATCACGTCCACTTCCTGTCCGCGAGGGAATTCCAATTCGAGGTCCACGAGTGCGAGGCGGCGGCCATCGGTGGCCACCATTGTCAGTTTGCCCTCTTTGAAAGAAAACAGGATGCCATTCAGCACGTAGCGCGTTTCGTCCGTAGAGATCGCGAAGGCGGTTTTTCGCAGCGCGTCCTTCAATTCCTTTTGGCGGAGCGTGAAGACTTTTGCGTCGGCAAGCTTGGGCAATGCAGGGAACTCCTCCTCGGCGAGGCCCATCATTTTGAAAAAGCTCTGACCGCAGCGGATGGACGCGATATTCTTGCTGTCCACTTCGACTTCCACATCGGCGGCTGGCAGTTCTTTGACGATGCTCGCGAGGCGCCGGGCGGGCAGTGTGGTGCCGCCGCCTTTTTCCACCTTGGCTTCCACGGTGCAGCTCATGCCCACATCGAGGTCGTTTGTGGTGAAGCGCAACACGCCGTCTTCGGCGCGGATGAGGACGTTGGAAAGTATCGGCAGCGTGGTGCGTGTGCTGACGATGTTTTGGACGGTCTGGAGACCATCAAGGAGTTTGTCTTTGGCGACGTTGAATTTCATAACGTATATGGGTGGGTAAAGTTCCGCGCCTTTTGACCGAACATCTTGTGGGGTGCAAACTTTTTTAGCCACAAGATGTGGGGTTCGCAGCAGTGGCTGCTGGCGTTTACTCCACTTTCACACCACGGACGCGTAACGTGGTCCCCGTTTGCTGCTGAAAGTGAGCGACCGCTTTGTTGTAGTCAGCCTTCGCGCGCAACTCGGCGGTTTCTGCTTCCGCGAGTTTCTTTTGCAATTCCAGCACCTCGAAAACAGTGCCGCTTCCGGCAACAAGCCGCTTTTCTCCAGCATCCAGACTTTCCTTGGCGAGCCGGTGCGATTCGCGAGTGGCTTCGATGCGTTGTTTCGCAGTGACGACCGCGCCATTCGCATTGTCCACCCGCACGATGATATCCTGTTCGAGTTGCTGGAGCCGCACGAGTGCCTGCGCGGATTCGAGTTGAGCGGCATTGTAGCGACCGCGCGCGGCTTGATTGCCAAGCGGAACGCTGAACGTCGCACCTGCGTTCCATGCGGACTGATCGCGCCTCGTGGTTCGCTGTGCGCTGGTGCCGAAATCATCATCCAAGCCGAGCAAGCTGAGGCTTCCTGTGAGATCAAGACGAGGAAGCGTCTGGTTTTTTTCAAATGCCATGGCGATGTGACGGTTTTGCAGATCGAGTTTCGCCTGCCGGTAATCGGGCCGCAATTCGAGCGCCTCGCGCACACCGGCAATCACACTCGCAGCGAAGTCCGGCGTCTTTGGCGGCACGATCTCCACTCGTGTGCCGAGCAATGGCAGCAGGTCAGCAGTGATGAGTTGCTTTAGGAAATTCTCCTGATCCTTCACCTCACGCAGTGTCGTGATCACAGCCTCCTCGCGTGCGGCGACCTCGGCTTGTGCAGTCGTCACATCGAGCGCCTTCATGACGCCCACTTCCACGCGCTTGATGTTATCCTGCAAAAGCTGCTGAGCCAGTCCCCGAGTGCGCTTCGCCACCTCGAGGTTCTCGTGCGCGAAATGCAGCTCGTTATACACATCAATCACATCCGTGATCACCGCGATGACCCGCTCTTTCAGCCCCCATTCCGAAATCACCACATTATTCCGCGCCACGCGCACTCCGGCGAGTTGCGCATCAGTCCCGGCGTCTCGCAACAATGGCTGGCTAACGCTAAACGACGCCTCACTCGCGTAGTCCGCATCGAAGCGGTTGAAAGTCCCGCGCTGCCGCCGTGAACTCAGACCAACATCATAGCCAAGCCCCCACACCGTCACGCCGCTCACACCAGTGCTCCAAGTGTTGCTTTGCGTAATCCCATCGAATGAAAAATGGTGGCCTGCACCGCTTGCATCGCGCCGAAATTGATCCCGCACCGTGGCCTCGCCACGCCGAAAACTGATGTCAAAATTTGGATCGAACTTCCCTTTCGCCGTCCGCTCCTGCTCCTTCGCAATCTTTGGTTCATAGCGCGATACTTCGATGGAAAAATTCTTCGCGAGTGCAAACCCGATAGCCTTATCGAGATCGAGCGCCAGCACGCGATGGCCGGGCGCATCATCGCCGGCCAGTAAAGTCGCCGCGTAGAGAAAAGGGATTATTTTGCAAAACATGTGAAGAACCAACCCGCGAGCGTTGCGCTTACTAGTGTTGGTGCTCATTGAACAAAATGATTCGCTCGAAGTCGAACCTTGTCGCCAAACAACCGTCCTGCCAGCTTCCACACCGTGAAATTTCTGCCGCTCCTAGCTTTCGCTTTTCTCACTGGTTGCCAGACCTATTCCGGCTCTCAGACCTATACCAAGTTAAGCGTGAGCAATCACCAAGGTGACCACATATCCGAATGGATCGCGGAGGGCTACGTGAGTAAAACAGAACATGGCTACTCGATCAAAGCCATCGAACGTCACAGCGGGGCGCCAAATAAAGTAGTGAATCGCTATCCGAACGGCTGGCGAACCACAGTAATCGGGCCGAACATCGTCCGGCAACCCGTGGATAAACCGGCCTGGCTCGTCGAACTCGACGCCGAAAAAAAATAGGGCGGTTTTTAAAGCCGCACGGAGACTCCGTGTTCGGCCAGGTATTTTTTCACGTCCGCCACGGTGTATTCGCCGAAGTGAAAAATGCTCGCTGCGAGCACGGCGTCGGCGCGGCCTTCACTGAGAACATCGGCCATGTGCCCAAGGTTTCCTGCACCGCCGCTGGCGACGACAGGGACGCCGACTGCTTCGCTCACACGGCGCGTGATGACGAGGTCGTAGCCGGCCTTGGTGCCGTCGGCGTCAATCGAGTTCAGCACGATCTCCCCCGCCCCGCGCTGCACGGCTTCCTCGGCCCATGCGACTGCGTCCTTGCCAGCGGGCTTGCGTCCGCCGTGGATGAAAACCTCCCAGCGATCGGGCGCGGTTTTTTTGCAATCAATGCTGACGACGATGCACTGGCTGCCGAATTTATCCGCTCCAGCGCTGATGAGTTCCGGCGTGGCGATGGCGGAGCTGTTGATGCTCACTTTATCCGCTCCGGCCTTGAGCATCGCGCTCATGTCGTCCACCGCACGGATGCCGCCGCCGACGGTGAGCGGCATAAAGCAGCAAGCGGCGGTGCGCTCGATTACATCCACCATCGTCGCGCGACCGTGCGCGCTCGCGGTGATGTCGAAAAAAACCATCTCGTCCGCACCTTGATCGTTGTAGCGGCGCGCAAGCTCCACAGGATCGCCGACGTTGCGCAGTCCGCCATCCTCGGCGCGCCCGAACTGCACGCCGCGCGTGACTTTTCCATCGTGGACATCGAGGCACGGAATGACGCGTTTTGTGAACATGAGAACCGCGATTTAGCGGACGGCGCGCGCGGGTGCAACTCCGGCGGAATGTGACAGTCCTGTATGCCAGTATTCTCCGTTTCATTTTGCACATGGACTGTGCTTCATTCGCGCATCCATGAGCGCCATGCAGCAACCTTCTGAGCCCGCCAAGGAAGTTATCGCACCGAGGCACGAATCATTGACCAAGGAATTCGATGAAGCGCGGCGTGAACTTCAGCCCGAGTATGGCGAGGTGCGACTGTGGCTTGTGGCGCGCGATCCGCACTGGCTGTTTGCCTATTGGGAGTTCAATCCCGACGAGCATCCCGAGGCGCGTGGTGAAGATGGAGCCACGCACTTTTTACTCCGCGTCCAGCGCGAGGACGGCACGGTGGAGGCGACCGTGGAAATCCAGCCCGGCGCAGGAAACTGGTATGTGCCCGTGCGTCACGCCGACTGCAACTACACGGCGGAACTTGGTTTTTTTACAATGGGCTCGTGGGCTTTTCTTGCACGCTCCGGCGCAACCCGCACACCGCCTGTGGATGCCGACGAAATTTTCACGATACCGCCCGCCACCATTCCTGCACGACTTAGTCTCACGGAAATGCGTGCGCTGATGGCGGGCCAGTCGCAGCCCGGAGAAAGCACCGCCCAAACCGCCGCGCGAGTGCAGGACTCCGCTCACCGCACTGTGCGCTGGACGCCCGAGCAGGAGCGGATGCTGGAGAAATTACTCGCCGATGAAGCGAAGGGAAGGCGGGGCTCCAGCGACAAGAAATAAAAAAGCCGGGGCCATTTCGACCCCGGCTTTTTTGTGAGCGCGTCTGGTGCGCTTAGATTTTGTCGGCGGAATATTCCCAGCCTTTGCGATAGGCGGTGCGCTTGATGAATTTGTTCGCGTCTTCGTTGTCGAACTTGAGCGCCTTGGAATCCCACTTCAGGCGTTTGCCGGGGAAGCGCATGGCGAGACCGCCGATGAGCGTGGCCTCGGTCAGCGGGCACGAGTAGTCGAAGTGTGCAGCGCATGCGAATTCCTTTCCGAGTTTGATGGACTCGGTCCATTCCTGCTGAGGGTTGCCGTGTGTGATGCTGCGCGGCTCGGTCTTCGGGATTTTGTCTTCCGGGAATTCCTCGCGGCGTTTCTTGGGCCAGATTTGCATGCCCTTCGCCTGGTCGCTCTTGTTCAAAATGACGCCCTCGGTGCCGACAATCATCCAGCCACCTGCGGAGACGCCTCTGCCAAATGCCTCGGCCATATCAATGCTGGCCGGGAATTCCGGCAGGTAGGGTTTGCCGTCGGGCTTCTTGCCTTCATACCAAGTGAACGGAACGTCTCCGTGGCCGGGGACGTTGGTGAATTCGAGTTTCACGATGCTGCCGGTCGGCCATGCGATTTCCGTCAGGTCGTCCACTTGCGTGGCTGTCACCGCGCTCGCGGTGGTGAGACCAAGTGCGACGAAAGGCGCGTCCATCAAATGGCAGCCCATGTCGCCAAAGGCGCCGGCACCCCATTCGAGAAAGCCGCGCCATTTGAAGGTGTGCACGTTGTCCGAATACGGTATGTCTGGTGTCTGGCCGAGCCACTGCGTCCAGTCGAGATGGGCTGGCGTGTTGCCACTTTTGTTAAGCACGGCGCCTTTCCCCTGCGGCCAGATCGGGCGGTTTGTCCACACGTGGACTTCTTTCACTTTGCCGATGACGCCGGCCTTCACCCACTCGGTGGTGACGCGGTTGCCTTCGTAAGTGTGGCCCTGATTTCCCATCTGTGTGATGACGCCTTTTTTGCGTGCAGCGAGATGGAGCTGGCGGTTTTCCCACAGCGTGTTCGTGAGTGGTTTCTGGATGAACACATGCTTGCCGAGTCCGATGGCGTGCATCGCTGCGGGGTAGTGCATGTGGTCGGGCGTGCTGATCGTCACGGCCTCGATGCCCTTGATCTCGTCGAGCATCTTGCGGAAATCGCTGTAGGCTTTTGCGTTCGGGTAACGCTTCTGCGCGTTCGCAAGGGCGTTCGCGTCCACGTCGCAGATGGCAACGATTTCGTTGTTGGCAGAAACGCCCGAGGCGTCGCTGTCTCCCTTGCCCCCTACGCCGATGCAGGCGAGAGCGACCTTTTTGTTTGCGCCTTGCGCACGCAGGTAGTTGGGAAACATGCCCGATGCCGTGATGGCACCGATGCCCTTGAGGAATGAACGACGGGATGTCTGTGGAATGTGGATCATGTGATTGTTTGGTTTTGTTGGGAAGTGACCGGACGAACCGGCACGCAAGGGAGTATTACCCGCGTGGGTATTGCCAGCTTAGAATCTGTGAAAAGTTATTTACCGATCGGACGTCGGGAGAGTGCCGCGACAACGTCCCAATGATTCGCGACGAGCAATTCGCGAGCGACTTCGGCGTCCAGCCCGAGCGCCACAGCCACCATGCGTGTCGCGCGGTCACGCAATTTCACATTGGTCGCGCGCAGATTTACCATCGCACCGCCGCGCACTTTGCCGAGGCGGATCATCGCGCAGGTCGAGAGGATGTTCAGCGCAACTTTCGTGGCGGTGCCCGCTTTCAGGCGCGTAGAACCGGTGACGATCTCCGCGCCCGTCGGCAGATCGATCTCCACGTCCCACGGCTGCGTCGATGGGTTCCGTGTTGGATTGCAGGTGAGAAAAATCGTCCGCGCTCCGAGTTGCCACGCCCGCGCCAGTGCGCCGATCACAAACGGCGTCCGCCCGCTCGCAGCGATCCCGCACACCACATCGCCCGCACGCACGCCGCGCCCATTCATTGCGAGAGCACCCGCCTCGCACGAATCCTCCGCCGCTTCCACCGAATGTGTGAGCGCAGGCGCACCACCGGCGATCACGCCCTGCACCAATTCGGACGGCGTGCCAAAAGTCGGCGGGATCTCGCTCGCATCCAGCACGCCCAGACGACCGCTCGTGCCCGCACCTGCGTAAAGAAGCCGCCCGCCCTTCGACAGCGCGGCTGCGATCAATTCCACCGCATCCGCGAGACTGTCTTTGCACGCCGCCAGCGCCACACGCACTCGATCCTCTTCTTCGACAAACAGCGCCACGAGTTCGCCCGCCAACATTTTCTCAAGCTCCCCCGCACGCGGATGCACCTGCTCGGTCGCCGCGCTCGCCAGCTCTCCGGCGCTAGCGACTTCAGAGGAAAGTGCGGTGGGATTTTCCATATGAACCGCCCCTTTTCGCGCCAGCGCCGCCGCACCGAAAGCCCCGCTCCGCGTGCAAAGCTCTACGTTTGCGCCCGGCAATTTCTCAGCGAGCAAACGGCGGTAGTGCGCTGCGTAGCCGGGTTCCTTCGTGAGGAGCCCGCCGAGCAGACGCACCTCAACGCTTTCCATCCCGAGACGTTGCGCGACCGCGACCGTGAACCGCGCAAGATCACCAGCGCGATGTTCGATCAACTCCTGCATTTCCACGTCACCCGCATCCGCCGCGCGGAAAATCACGGGCGCAAGCCGCGCGACCTGCATCTTGTCGGCCTGGTTCACCCAGTCCACGAGCTGCGGCAGTTCATTCAGCGAAAGCTCGGCGAGGATCGCCGATGCGAGCGGGGAAAGCGTGCCCTCGATGTCGTAACGCAGGATCACCTTGCGCAGGGCGTGACGACACATGTCGTAGCCGCCACCACGGTCGCCGAGGATGTGCCCCCAACCGCCGGATTTTTCCACGCGCCCGCCCTTCCTTCCATGCACGACAGCACCCGTGCCGCTGATGACCACGATTCCGTCGCCATCCCCCAGCGCCGTGGCAAAGCCAGATTCACAATCACTCCCCACACTCACGCGCGCAGCCGGCCACGCAGCGAGGGCCAGCCGCCGCAGCCGTGCGCGATCGTTTTCCGACAAACACCCCGCGAGAAACACGCCCGCTTCATTCACCTCGCGCGGCAGCACCGCGAAAAGTTGCGAGAGCTGCGTATCCGTGGAGAGCTTCAGATTCGCCGCGCCAAGCTGGCCTTCCCCGAGCACGCGCCCTGTGTCATCGAGAAGCACCCAGTCGGTTTTTGTGCCACCGCCTTCGACGCCGAGAATGGTGTGATTTGCCATGTGAGAAAATCAGTTGCACACCAATGCCCTCATAACCCGCGCTTGGCAATGGCGGCAAACCTACTAACTCAACAGCCACTCAAACATGACACCCGCTCTCATCTGGTTCCGTCGCATCTGCTGGCTCGGCGTCGCGATTTGGACAGCCACGGTTTTTTACCTCTCGTCCCAAGGCGGCCCGGATCTCGCCGAACAAATGCCATTCTTCATGGCGATGTGGGACAAGCTCCTGCATTTCGTCGCATTTCTCAGCGGCGCATGCGCACTGCTGCCAGCACTGCGGCTCAGCTATTCATGGTCGTGGAAAAAAGTCGCCCTCACTTGCATCGCCTGCCTTTCCATCTACGGCGCACTCGATGAAGTGCACCAATACTGGACGCCAAGCCGCAGCGCACTCGACCCGCTCGACTGGCTCGCAGATACTCTCGGAGCCGCCACCGGCACCACACTCGCCTTTTTCATCCATGCCTTCTGCGAAAGAAAAAATCGCCGCACTACGTCGGAAAATTGAGGAACACGACCGTCGCTACTACGTCGAGGCCCGCCCGACGATCAGCGACGCCGCCTACGACGTGCTCTATCGCGAACTCCGCGCACTCGAAGAAGCACACCCAGAACTCATCACGCCCGATTCGCCAACGCAGCGCGTGGGCGGAAAGGCGACGGCGGGTTTCAAACAAGTGCGCCACGCGATGCCGATGCTCTCGCTCGACAATCTCTTCGCCAAGGACGGCCTCGACGGTCTGAAAAAATGGATCGGGAGCGTGGAAAAACTGCTGCCCGGCGAATCGCTCGAATGGCTCGTGGAGCCAAAAGTGGACGGCCTCGCTGTGAGCCTACGCTACGAGCACGGACGATTCGTCACGGGTGCCACACGCGGCGACGGCGAGACTGGCGACGACATCACGGAAAACCTGAAGACCATCCGCGCCATCCCGCTGCACATCGAGGACGCACCCGAAGTGCTGGAAGTGCGTGGTGAAGTTTATCTACCAGTGTCAGGTTTTCGCCGCATTTGCGACGAGATGCGCGCTGCTGGCGAAGAGCCTTTTGCCAACCCGCGCAACGCCGCCGCCGGATCACTGAAGCAACTCGATCCCGCCATCGTCGCCACGCGCCCGCTCGCCATCGTGCTCTACAGTCCCGGCGAATGCTCCGGCGATTTGCCGCCGACTCAATCGGCCCTGCTTGCATGGCTCAAGCAACTCGGTTTTCCCGTCCCGCGTTTCCAAAAACTCTGCCACACTGCCGATGAGGTTTTCGCCGCCATCGAAGAACTGGATAAAATTCGAGACGACTTCGGCTACGAGACCGACGGAGCGGTGATCAAACTCAATCAGGTCGCTCTACGCGAACAGGCGGGCTACACGTCACGCTTTCCGCGATGGGCAAAGGCGTGGAAATACCTCGCAGAACAAGCGGAGACACGACTGCGCGACATCACCGTGCAAGTCGGACGCACCGGCGCGCTCACACCCGTCGCTGAGCTGGAGCCCGTCTTTTTACGCGGCAGCACGATTTCGCGCGCGACGCTTCACAACGAGGATGAGATTCGTCGAAAAGACATCCGCATCGGCGACACGGTGATCATCGAGAAGGCCGGCGAAGTCATCCCGGCAGTCGTCAAAGTCGTCATCGAAAAACGCCCGCCGAACACGGAACCTTTCGACTTTCTCTCCCACATCGGCGGCAAATGTCCCGCGTGCGGACATACGCCACGCCGCGACCCGGAATTTGCCGTCTGGGTTTGTGAAAATCCGTCGTGTCCCGCACAAAAAACACGCCGCCTAGAATACTTCGCCAAACGTGGCGCGCTCGATCTCGAAGGCCTCGGCAGCATCGTGGCGGACGCCCTCATCGTGCGCGGGCTCGTGAACGACCCACTCGATGTTTTCACACTAAAGCTCGAACCACTCGGCGCACTCAACCTCGGCACCGACGAAGAGCCGCGCATCTTTGGCGAAAAAAACGCCGCCAAGCTTCTCGAAGCCTGCCAGCGCGCACGCACGATGCCGCTTGCCCGCTGGCTGCACGCACTGGCCATCCCAGAAGTCGGCGAGGAAACCGCCCACGATCTCGCAAAGCATCACGACACGCTCGAAGCCGTCGCAGATTCCGCGTTGCTCCGCGATGTCATCGCACTGGATCGTCTTCACAATGAAGCAGACGCCGCGAACCCACGCGCGAAGGTGAATCGCGACAAAAGCGACATGGAAAAACTCCAGCTCGCCACACATCACGCCTCGCTCATTGAGCAAGCAAACGCCACCGGTGCACGCCTGCTCGCCGCCGGTTTCGCCAGTCCGGCGAAAAAGAAAAATGCCACGGATGCGGATGTCACCACAGTCGTCGGCCCCGTCGTCGCGCAAGCTGCCCTCGCATGGTTTTCCAGCGACCTAGGTCGCGAAACGCTCCGCCACATGAGTACGCTCGGTATTTCACCGCGAGGCGGCAACTCCGGCGCTGGCGACTCGCCGTTTTCAGGCAAAACTTTCGTCCTCACCGGCACACTGCAAACGATGAGCCGTGGTCAGGCGCAGGAAAAAATCCGCGCGCAGGGCGGCAACGTGAGCAGCAGCGTGAGCAGCAAAACACACTTCGTCGTCGCCGGCCCGGGCGCTGGCTCGAAACTCGAAGATGCGCAAAAGCACGGAGTAACCGTGATCAGCGAAGAAGAATTTGTGGCGATGCTCGGCGGCGCAAAGACAGAGGAATCGCCGAAACAGGAAGAGTTATTTTGAACGTCATGGCACTGGTAGCTATACGTATAAAAAAACCGTAGGAAGCGGGCACTGAGTTCGCTACAGTCCGCGCCCATGGAAATTGTCCCGATTGAAGTTTTTGGCATCCACGTTGACGTCGCATTCCCTGCACCGCTCGGCTTTCAGGCCGCGAAGTTGGAGGAGTTCGGCGCGAAAATTTGCGACCCGAAAGAGGGACTGCCGCTGCGTGCAGAACATATCCGGCTCCGCCGCTTCGATGAGTTGTTCGACTACGAAGTGAAGGCTGTATTTTTCGGCGAAAACGGCACGCTCACCCGCACTGCTGAACGCATCAAACTCGGCATCCGCAACGCACGCACGCAGGGCGACTGGAACGTGATCCAGCAGACGTTCACGCGCTTTTATACGCTCATGGATTTCGACGAGAAGTCTCTCTCACACCTCTCCGCGCACGCGCACGCAAAGTTTGAAACACTCGAAGCGCGCGATGAATGGCTGAAACAATTTTCACACAACGCCCTGATAGATAAGGCCGCGGCGCTCGGCTACGTGAAGATCGCCGATTGGGAAAAAGAAATCCGCGTGCTCATCGAGCCATCGAACATGGTGCCGAACGCCGTCTTCATTTCGTGGGATACCCAGTTCGCGAACCTCCAGGAATGGGACACCTTCATCGGCTCTCTGCCGAATGTGATGGAAAACTCGGCGAACTATTTCGAGATTGGCTTCGAGCCCTTCAAGGAACGCGTATAGCGCTCACTGAACTGCGAGATGCCCGAGTGCGAGCAGACCGTAGAAAGTATATTCCGCATCGAGAGCATCGTCCGCCCAGTGTCCGTGAAAACCACCCTCCGCGCTCCACAGCGTGTCCACAAAATCGAGACACCGCTCGCGAATTGCCTCCGGCAAAGTGCGGTCGAGACACGATAGCGCGTGCAGCGCCGTGGCCGTGGAAAGCAAATCTGGCAACGGAGAACCGGGCGCCGCAAGCCAGCCGCCCTCCGTGTGCGCCTGCGCGAGCAGCCAGTCGCCGACGGCATCATTCACCGGCACGCCGAGCTGATGGAGCAAAGTCACCGCCGCCGCCGTCGCGGGCACCGTGCCCTGGCGCATCCCGCGCACATTTCCCCATGCACCGTCGGGGGTTTCGAGAAACTTTAAACACTGCACCATCCGCATCGCATCCGGCACTTCGCGCCCGAGGTCCTGATACGCACCGAGCGCGACAAAACACCCATACGCATGCCCGTGCGCCGCACCGCGCTTTTCATGATAGCCGCCATCCGCCGTGCGAAATTCCTCAATGCGCGCCAGCAATTGATCGGCATCGGAAGCCACACCACTCGCCGCTCTGCACCGCGCCAGCGCTCCGAGGTGGATAAAATCAAGCCCCTCCCCTTCCCCAAAAGCAGCCACAAATTTCCCCAGCGACTCCCACAGCGCAGTATTTTCGTCATTCGCAAATCCGTCATTCGTCATTTCCACCGCCTGCATCCCCGCGAGCGCAAAGATGGTGTAGTAAAGATCCGCCTGCCCAGCGCGGTCGCACGCCCCGCCTTCACTCGTGAACTGCCGCATCAAAAAACCACGCACTAATTCGGTCGAATCCCCGAGCATCTTCGGAGCAAGCCGTGCGACCTGGAGCATTTCGAGACGGAGACTTCGGTTCATCGCGCCAAGTCTCCGCGCCAGCACGCACACGACAAGACGATTCCTAGCGCCGCCTTTTTTTACGCGGCTGTTTTTCGTCGAAACCGGGGCGCTTGAATTTTCGCGCCTTCGGAAAACGCTTGGTCGTGGCGGTGCGCAGGCGGTCGAGGTGGACAAGGATTTCGAGGACGCTGTCTGTTTTTTCCGGGAAGAGTGACTGGAGCGCCGTCCACGCTTCGATGGTGTTATCGAGAGCGATGAGAGCGACTTTGGCGGAGCCATCGGAATCGAGCACGCCGGTCTGACGATCCTCAGTCTCCTCGACTCGCGAACTAAATGCGCGGCAGAGCTTCACGTAGATGAGGTGCTGATACCAGCGGATGCTCTCCACGCAGTCATTCAGGCGGACGAGTTCGCCCTTGGCAAAAGCGACGCTGACGAGCCCC
>JBEIQV010000406.1:0-2090 GCA_040376335.1 Verrucomicrobiia bacterium
ATCGCACGCTTGTGCTCGCTGGAACACCACTTCCGATGGGTGGACGAGACTTTCCGTAAGCTAGGCATCGCGTGATTTAACGATGCTTGGAAAGAAAGAGAGCGGCGACATTTCTGTCGCCGCTCCTTGATAGAACTTCTCCGCTTAAAACGGACTGTCGTCGGGCGCGGCGTCGAGATCGGGATCAAGCGGTGGCCTTGGGGCTTGGGCCGGAGCACGACGTTGTGCGGGAGCGCTAGGAGCTGCTTGTGCGTCGGCGTATTCCGTTGTGCTGTCATGGCCGCCACCGCCACCGCCGTCGCGGCTGCCGAGGAGCTGCATTGTTTCGACGACTACTTTCATTTTGCTGCGCTTCTGCCCGCTTGTCTTGTCGTCCCACGAATCGAGCTTGAGACGGCCTTCTACGAAGAGCGGGCGTCCCTTTTTGCAATACTCGCCGATGATCTCGGCGAGGCGTGCGTAGGCTTCGCAATCCACAAAGGTTACTTCCTCGCGCTTCTCTCCGTTTTCCAGAGTGTAGTTGCGATTCACTGCGAGGCCGAAGGCGGCGATGGCAGTTCCTTTCGGTGTATATTTGATTTCGGGATCCCGGGTGAGGTTCCCCATCAACATTACTTTGTTTAGATTCGGCATGGCTGTGGTTCCGGGTTGCAGTGTTGAAAGTTTCGCGCGCTCCGCCCTTAGGCGGCTTTCTTCGCGGCGAGACGTGCGTAGTGCTGGCGGAAGACGTCGCTATCGGTGCGGAATTTTTCTTTCAGTGCTGCGAGCGAGGATGGCTCGGCGCTGAAGACAAAGTTCACGTAGAAGCCGCTGTCCACCTTGTCGGCGACATAGCTGAAGTGGCGGTTGTCCATCTTTTGCACGCTCTCGACTTCGGCGCCTGCGGCTTTGAAGTCTTTTTCGACGCGCTCGATGATTTTTTGTGCGGTGTCTTCTTTACCTTTGAGGTTGAGGATCAGGAGTCCTTCGTAACGGTTTTTGCTCATTGTTGTGTTGGTGTGGTCTGTTGGTTGTAATTGTTCATTGCTGCGGCGAAGCCATTTTTCTGTGCAAACGAGATGGCTTCCGTGGCGCGGGTGAGAGCTTCGTCGAGCAAGGGGCGCTCGGCCAAGGCAAATTTCCCGAGCACATGGCCCGTGGCCTCTCCAGCCGCTGCGCCGATGCCGACGCGGAGGCGGGGAATGGCCTGTGTGCCGAGGTGTTCGAGCACGCTTTGCAGGCCATTGTGGCCGCCGGCACTGCCGCTTTCGCGGAGGCGGAGGCGACCAAGCGGTAGCGCCAAGTCGTCGAGCACTACGAGCACTTGGGAAGGCTCGATTTTATAAAAGTGCCCGAGCGCGCTGACGCTTTCGCCGCTGAGGTTCATATACGTTTGTGGTTTGCACAGCCAGACGTCGCCAGTCACGGCGACCTGGGTCTGCCATTTTTTGTCCGCCCGGAACGAAGCCCCGGCACTGGCGGCGATACGATCGAGGATCATAAAGCCGACGTTGTGCCGGGTATCCGCATACTCGCGACCTGGATTTCCGAGGCCGACGATGATGCGGAATGGTGATGCTCCGGGCATTGGACGGACGAGCGGGCGGGCTGATGAATTGCCGGTTTCGCGGGTGATTGCTCTGCGCGCGGTTGCGCTGCGAGTTGTCTATCAACCGATATTCCGACGCTCCATTGGCCCATCGCGCTACTTTTTCTTTGCGTCTTTTCCAGCGGCGGGAGCTTCTTCGCCCTCGGCGGGTTTCTTTTCCTTGATGACTTCGGGCTCGGCTGCGCCTTCTGCGGCAGGCGCTGGCTCGGCTTCGACAGTCGGAGCGGCGCAGTGGAAAACGAGTGCTTCGCCGTTGACGCGGGTGGTGACACCAGCGGGCAGGGCGAGTTGATTGACGTGAATGCCGTCGCCCACATTGAGGGCCGCAACGTCCACGATGAACGACTCTGGAAGATCCTTCGGCAAGCACTCCACTTCGAGTGAGCGGATGAGCTGTTCGAGCAGACCACCGCCGCTCTTCGCGCCTTCGGGTTCGCCAAAAGCGATGACTGGCACGGTGGTGTGCATCAATTCGTCTTCCTTGAGAGCGTGGAAGTCGAGA
>JBEIQV010000387.1:0-2527 GCA_040376335.1 Verrucomicrobiia bacterium
CACGACAGCACGCAGTGCCTGAACTCTACGTTGAGGCTGCGAAAATTGCGCTCGCGATGTGGGGTCGGCGACAGGAATGTCGCTGCTCCTTGATTACACCTTCGCGACGCCGACGATCAGCTTGCGGCCTTTGAAGCGCGCGCCGTGCAGCACTTTCACCATGTCGCGCGCGAATTCCTCGCGCACATCGAACAGCGTGTGCTTCGGCAAAATATGGATCGCACCGAGTGCTTCGCGTGGGAGCGCGGTTTCGTTCAGCAGAAATCCGACGACATCCGCCGGGCGCACCATGCTGTCGTTGCCCGCATTCATCGCGAGACGCACCATGCCGGGCTCGTGTGAAACGGGCTCGACTTGATCGCGCTGTGGACGCTGCGGGCGATCCTCAAACTGCCGTGGCGGACGATCTTCAATCTGACGCTGCGGACGATCTCCTCGTGGTGCGCCACGCTGCTCCTGCTTGGGATATTCGCGGCGCGTTGGCGCGGGGCGATCCTCGGCGATCGTCGCGGACTTCGGTCCGTCGCCTTCGAGAAGGAAAAAGAGCGCGCTGGCGATGTCGGTCGGCGTGTAGCCGGAGTCGAGCAGGCGATCGATGAACACATCGTAGCGTTTGTAGGCAGCGCCTTCGAGCGTGCTGCGAACTTTGTCGAAAAGCGCATTGCTCCGCTGCTCCTCCACCTGCTCGGCGGTCGGCACATTTTCGCGGCGGATGCGCGCCTTGGTGAAGCGCATGATGTGTTGCAGCTTCCACACTTCACGTCCGTCTGCGAAGGTAATTGCGCGGCCCGTGCGACCGGCGCGGCCAGTGCGGCCAATGCGGTGCACGTAGTCCTCGGCGTCCTGCGGCAGGTCGTAGTTGAAGACCACTTCGAGGTCGTCCACGTCGAGCCCGCGTGCTGCAACATCGGTCGCCACGAGGAATTCGATCTTCCGCTCACGCAGCCTGCGCATCACGCGTTCGCGGGCGGCCTGCGCGATGTCGCCGTGCAGTTTGTCGGCGAGGAAACCGCGCGCGACGAGATGCTCGGTGAGTTCGTCCACCATCATCTTGGTGGAGCAAAAGATGATGCCATATTTCACATCCTGCAGGTCAATGATGCGGCAGAGCACTTCGAGTTTCGAGCGGCGCTGCACTTCGTAATAAACCTGGTCAATTGCGGGGACCGTCAGCTTTTGATCGGCGATGCGGATGTTCACCGGGTCCTTGGTGAAACGCTTGATCATCTGCTGAATCGGCGGCGGCACCGTTGCGGAGAAAAGCACCGTCTGCCGCTCGGGATTTGCCTTCGCGAGAATCGTCTCCATGTCTTCGCGGAAGCCCATGTCGAGCATCCGGTCGGCTTCGTCGAGGATGACCATCTTCACCTTGTCGAGCGACAGGGATTTTTTCTCCAAATGATCCATCACGCGGCCCGGCGTGCCGATGATGATTTGCGCACCCGCGCGCAGTCCGGCGAATTGCCGTTCGTAGCTCGCGCCGCCGTAGATCGGCAGTTCGCGCACGCCGCGTTTGAACTGCGCCAGCCGCGCGACTTCCTCGGCGACCTGCATCGCCAGCTCGCGAGTCGGGCAGAGCACGAGCACCTGCGGGGCGCGAATGGACACGTCCACTTTCTCGATTGCGGGAATGGCGAACGCCGCTGTTTTGCCGGAGCCGGTCTGCGACTGGCCGAGCACATCGCGTCCGCTGAGCAGCACGGGAATGGCCTCGCTTTGGATCGGCGACGCGACTTCATAGCCGACGTGTGCGACGGCCTTGAGCATTTCGGGCGACAAGCCCAGCTCGGTAAATGGTAATTTCTGCATCGTGTCACATAGCCGCACGAGGCGAAGGATAGCGAAACAAATCTCCTTCGTGGTGGCTCCAGCGTTGGTGAAAACGTCGCGGCAGTCGCACTTCGAGCACAAAACTTATTGCCCGGCGGCGCGCGGGAGTTCACAAGGCGCGCCGCATTTTCAACCGACATGAACACCGTCAACCAACTCAAGACCACCAAGGGAAACACCAAATCCAAAGTCGAAGCCGAACTCTCGCGCACCGGCGGCCTGCTCCGTCTCGCGCCCGCGTGGGTGCCGCGCTCGTTCCTCCAGCCCGGCCTGCGTATCAAGCTGCATCCCGATGACACCTACGCCTACGGCCTGAACCGCGGCGGCATTGATGAGCGCTGGTTCGCATCCACCACACCGACGGCAAACGAAGGTCGCGCTTGGGACGAAGGTCTGAACTACGCCGTCGTCGGCAAAGAGCGCTTCACGCTCGCGCAGGCGGTCGAGGATTGCGGCGCGACGCTCGTCGGCCAGAAGATTTGGAAGAAATACGGCAAGTGGCCGGTTTACTCGAAGTTCTTCGACAACATGGGGCCCATCCCGCACCACAAGCACCAGAGCGCGAAGCCGGCGAAGCTCGTCGGTCAGGAGGGCAAGCCCGAGAGCTACTACTTCCCGCCTCAGCACAACAACGTCGGCAACAATTTCCCCTACACCTTCATGGGCTTCGAGCCCGGCACCACGAAGGAGCAGGTGA
>JBEIQV010000265.1:0-4525 GCA_040376335.1 Verrucomicrobiia bacterium
CCATGCTTTGCAAATTTAAACCTGGGTCCCATCACTGCAGCATCCGAACGGATGAACGCGTAACGCTGCCCTGCAATTACCGATGGTGGAATCGGCTTTCCCTCCAACTTTACCAATTCTGGTTTGTAGTCGAACAAGTCGAGTTGCGAAGGCGCGCCAGCCATGAAGAGATGAATCACTCGTTTTGCTTTGCCGGGAAAATGCGGTTGCTTCGGCAGAAGCGCATTACCCTCACCAGCTCCGCGCGCGACTGCCCCTGTGAGCAACGAAGCGAGTGCGATTTTCCCAAGCCCCACACCGCACTCACCGAGAAAATGGCGACGCGTCACATTGAGGCAGTTTTCTTGGAACGGGTTCATACTTCATACAATCCACCACAAGCCCGCTTGCTAGTCACGCTGGCACTCGCCTTTTTTGAAAAAGCTGCGCATACGCTCGGCAATGCTAGAATGGTGGCAATATTTTCTGCTCGCTGTCGCCGGACTCACGGCAGGTTTTATTGATGCCATCGCTGGTGGTGGCGGTTTAATCACGGTGCCAGCGCTTTTATGGGCAGGGCTGCCAGTGCAGTTCGCTCTCGGGACAAACAAACTGCAATCCTCCTTCGGCACTACGCTCGCCGTCGTGCGCTACACACGCGCT
Organism: Verrucomicrobiia bacterium; assembly: GCA_040376335.1. Taxonomy (GTDB): domain Bacteria; phylum Verrucomicrobiota; class Verrucomicrobiia; order Chthoniobacterales; family Chthoniobacteraceae; genus SXWH01. The sequence goes on from JBEIQV010000265.1 coordinate 643, forward strand.
GGGCTGATCGATTGGCGCTCGCTGCGTCTGGCAGTAGTCATCACTTTCATCGCCGCCGTGCTCGGTGTTTGGAGCGTTCACAAGCTGAACAATGCGTTGCTTTCCAGAATCGTCCCGATGCTGTTGGTGATTGTTGCGATCTACACTGCGCTCAATCCCGGCCTCGGCGAGCGCCCACGCTCAGCACGTATGAACATGGCAGTCTTCGCTCTCATTTTCGGAACGACTCTTGGTTTTTACGACGGCTTTTTCGGCCCAGGTGCGGGTTCGTTCTGGATGCTCGTGTGCGTCCTCACACTTGGGCAGGACTTGCGCACTGCCACGGGCACTACCAAAGCGCTCAACCTCACGAGCAATATCGCATCGCTGATCGCGTTTGGATTTGCTGGCTGTCTCCGATGGGACGTAGGCGTAGTGATGATTTCAGGGCAACTCATCGGCGCACGCTTCGGCAGCGGACTCGTCGTCGCGAACGGTGCAAAAATCATCCGCCCCATCTTCATTACAACCGCGCTGGCGCTGGCTGCTAGTCTGCTTTGGAAAAGCTTTGCGGGAAACTGAACGCTCTTCACCGCTGCACGCGTAGTAACTCCACGCCGAAATCTTCCACGGTAAAACTCACCGCTCCGTTCTCCATTGCGAGTGGACGCCATTGTTTCAGGGTGCGATCAAAAATTTCCGCGCCCTTGATGCCTTTTGGAAAAGTGACGATGACCTTTTGATTTTCGTAGGGATTGTGGCAGGCGAAGACGAGGACGGTGCGCTTGGAGCTATCGAGCGATTCGCCCACCAACACCTCGCCATATGGAATCTGGAACCAGCAATCCGCAGGAACGGGCGCAATCCCGCCGGGCACGTTTAATTCAACCGGATCGTTCTTTTCCGTCTTCGTGATGGCTGTCGAATACACGGCGCTCGGAATTCCAATTTTCACCAGTTCCGGCCCAACGGCGGCAAACCTTTCATTCACGCGGGCGAGGTCTTTTCCAAGCGCGTCGAGTTCGAAGCTTTGAAAATTAATTTGCCCGCGCACGTAGTGAAACATATAGCCGCGCAGCCCGAATACGATGGATGTGGCGATGCTGTAGCCGACGCGGTTGGGGTTCCCTTTTCCGACGAGGCCCGGCGACGCATCGTCGTAGCGCAGAAAGCCGATCCCGCGCGATTTGGCGACTCCCCATGCGTGATTGAGATGCCTCCAGTGCCCGCCGCGTTTGAAATGAAAATCATAATAACCGAATAAATCCATGTCCTGCACCGACGACACTCCGCCCATCTTGTAAGAGCCGACGTATGCGGCGTGATGCGGATCCCACTGATGCACGTTCTGCAAATCGCGGGTCCGGCCTGCGTGCGTGTTGGAAATGTTGTCGCTCCACAGGTGATAGCCATACACAGCCTTGCTGTCCTTGATGCTCTCACAGATATCCTGCGCCCTCGCCGGATTTTTGAAAATGTGGTGCTCGCCCACGAGCAAATCCACGAACATCTGCACATCGTGCTTCGCGCAAATCTCGAGGCGCTTCGCGTCATACTTGCAGAGCACGACGTTGAAACCGGCCTTTTTGATGGCGACGATCATCTTTTCAAACTCCGCCAGATCAGACGGCAGGTTATCGTCCGCATAGCCTTTATTGAAAATAATCCCGAAGCGGTCTGGCTGGATGCGCTCCGAAGCCGGAGCATCGGCACCGAACACTGTGCAGGGTAAAATGAGCAGGCAGGCGAATAGAAATTTCTGCGCGGCGTTCATGGGAGCTTGTTTGGGTTAGCGATTGGATCAACGCTGCCGCGCCCTTGATGCGAGCTTTGAGTGAGGGGTAGCACACTTCTTTGCTTGTCTCGCGACGCTATGCACTGTTTGCATCGCAATATGAAGCTCCTCGCCTCTCTCACAACCATCACCATCCTTTCGACTTTCACTTTTGCCCAGGACCAGTGGGTGACCTACCCCGGCGGCGACGGACCGGGCAAGGGCAAGCATGTCGTCCTGCTCGCGGGCGATGAGGAATACCGCTCGGAGGAGGCGCTGCCGCAGTTGGGGAAGATTCTTTCGCAGCGCCATGGCTTCAAATGCACGGTGCTGTTTTCCATCAACAAATCGTCCGGCGATATTGACCCGAACACAGCGAACAACCAGCCCGGCATGGAGGCGCTCGGCAGCGCGGATTGCGTGATCACTTCGCTGCGCTTCCGCAAGTGGCCGGATGATCAAGCAAAGCACTTCGCTGACTATTACGCTGCGGGCAAACCGCTCATCGGACTCCGGACAAGCACGCACGCATTCAATGGAATCCCGAAGGATAGCCCATACGAGAAATGGAATTGGAACAACAAGGAGTGGGCTGGCGGCTTCGGACGGCAGGTATTCGGGGAAACTTGGGTAGCGCACCACGGCGGGCATAAAACCGAGGCCACGCGCGGCGTCATCGAAGATGCATCCAAAGACGACGCACTTCTTCGCGGTGTGAAGGACATCTTCGGCACGACCGATGTTTACACCGCCAACCCGATGGCGGATTCCAAGATTCTCGTCCGCGGTCAGGTGCTCGTCGGTATGAAACCAACGGATGGGCCAGTCGTCGGAAAAAAGAACGAGCCCATGCAGCCGATCGTATGGACGCGCGAGCACAAGAATGAAGCCGGCAAGACGAACAAAATCCTCTGCACGACAATGGGTGCGGCGACCGATTTGGAAAACGAAGACCTGCGCCGCCTCGTCGTGAATGCCGTCTATTCATTCACTGGGCTCGAAGTGCCACAGAAAGCGGACGTGACCGTCGTCGGCGAATACAAACCGAAGATGTATGGCTTCGGTGGCTTCACCAAAGGCCTCAAGCCCGCAGATCACGCGCTGACAAAATAGCACAGCCGAGGGCGCACGGACGCCACTTCTATTACGTGGACACACCCGCCTGCGCCCGCACTAAGTAGCCGCGAGCGATGCGCTATCCCCTCTACAACGTCAGTGTTTTCAAAATCGGCTACATCCTAGGCCAGTTGATACCGCGCCCGATTGCACAATGGATATCCAAGTGCGTCGGCACATGGAGCGTCTGGCGCAGCGAGGAACTCCGTCGCGTGATGGGAGAAAACCTCCACATTGCAACCGGGCGCACCGGTCCGGAACTCTCACAACTCGTCCTCGACAACGTCCGCAGCTTCGCACGGATGCTCGGTGACTACTTCATCTGCACCTGCAACCACACTGAACGCGCCCGCGAGCTCGTCACAAAATGGGACGGCATCGAAAACCTTGAAGCCTCGCGCGCACGCGGCAAAGGCACCATCCTCATCACCGGCCACCTCGGCCATTGGGAACTCGGCGGCCTTTTACTCGCACTCGACGGAGTCCCTATCACCGTCGTCACACTCCCCGAGCCCACCGATGAACTCATGCAGTGGCGCGAAGCCACCCGCCGTCACCTCGGCATCAAGACCATCGCTGTCGGTCCCGGTCACGACTTCGCATTCCTCGAAATGCTCCGCACCCTCCGAAACAACGGCGTCCTCGCCATGCTCGTGGATCGCCCCTACTCCGGCACCGGGATGCCCGTGCAGCAGTTCGGCCACGACACACAATTTAGCACCGCCGCCGCCACACTCGCGCACCACACCGGCGCAAGTATCGTCCCTGCATTCGTCCTGCGCCAGCCCGACAACCTCTACCACGCCATGGTCTGCCCCGCCATCGAGCAAACCCGCGGCGACCTCCGCGAAACACTCGCGCCGAATGTCCAGCGCATCGCCGACCTCTTCGCCGAACTCATCCGTAAGCACCCAGAGCAATGGTTCAACTATGTCCCTGTCTTCACTCATTAAAATCACCCTCTCACTCGCACTCGCACCCCTCCTGCACGCACAAGACCTGAGCGCCGACGAA
>JBEIQV010000327.1:0-3423 GCA_040376335.1 Verrucomicrobiia bacterium
CGAGTTCGGGCAGAAGTTCGGAATCAACTCCATCCCGCGCATGTGGCTCGTGAACAAAAAGGGAATACTTGTGTACACTAACGCCCGTGAAGGACTCGAAGCGAAGGTCGAAAAGCTCCTCGCGGAATAGCGCATGAAGCCACTCGCGTTTTTCGTTTCACTCGCACTTGCGTTTTCTTTAGGCGCAGGTGCGACAGAAAAGCAAAAAGCCGATACGCAGGTGCCTGCGGACAGCGCGGAGGACATGGCGGCACGCATCGAATTGTTACTGAATGATACCGAGTCAGACGACCCGGACGACAAGGCGGTGCTCAGTGGATGGAAGAAACGCCTCGCAAAAGCCGATGCGCTCATCGCTTCTTTTCGGAAGCAGTATCCCAGCCACTCAATGCGCTGGAGCGTGCTGATGCAGGAGGCGAGCGCGCAGGAAATCCGCAAGGAACTCGGCCTGCCAGTGCCCAAGGACGCCCGTCCTACACTCGACATTTACGCAGAAATTCTCGCCGCGGCAGATGCGCCCGCGAGCGTGAAGGCGCAGGCCAGCACGGCGCGTCTCGTCGCCGAGGTGGATTTGGTCGCTGACAAAAAGCTGCCACTCGCCGAGTGGGAGAAGCAATTCAGCGAGCACATGAAGGCGTTCCCCGATCATCAGGACAACGTGACGCTCGTGGAGATTCGTCTGCAACTCACGCAGGACTTCGCCGCCGAGCGTCTACCTGCGGTGCTGGAGGAACTTGCGAAGAGCACTAATTCAGATATCGCGACGATGGCTAAAGACTGGATCGCCAGCGCGAAAGCGATGACCGAACTCAAAAGCAAGCCGCTGGATTTGAAATTCAAGGCTGTGGATGGCAGCGAGGTGGATCTTGAAAAGCTGCGCGGCAAAGTCGTGCTCATAGACTTCTGGGCGACATGGTGTGGGCCGTGCATGGCGGAGGCTCCCAATATGGTAAAGACTTACGAGCGGCTGAAAGAAAAAGGTTTCGAGATCATCGGCATCTCGCTCGATCAGGAAGCGGCCGAACTCAATCGTGTGACAAAGGCAAAGAAGATGACATGGCCCCAGTATTTCGACGGCAAAGGCTGGCAGAACGACATCGCACAGAAATACGGAATAGATGGCATCCCTGCGATGTGGCTCGTGAACAAACAAGGCATCGTCGCCGACACTGACGCACGCAAAGACCTCACGGAAAAAGTGGAGAAGCTGCTCGCGGAGTAGGTGTGCCGAGGATGGAATGCTATCCGGGCTATGAGTTCGCTAGCCGGTTAATCTGCGCTGCCGCAAACGCTGCGCCGAAACCGTTGTCAATGTTCACCACGGTCACGCCGCTGCCGCAAGATGTGAGCATACCCAGCAGCGCTGCGACGCCGCCGAAGCTCGCGCCGTAGCCGATACTCGTGGGCACGGCGATCACCGGCTTGCTCACCAAACCCGCGACAGCGCTCGGTAACGCGCCTTCCATTCCAGCGACTACGATTACCACATTTGCCGATTCGAGACGGTCGCGCACCGCGAGCAATCGGTGCAGCCCGGCCACGCCCACATCCGTGATGCGCTCCACGGTGTTTCCGAAAATCTCCAGCGTCACTGTGGCTTCCTCCGCCACTGGCATGTCGCTAGTCCCCGCGCACACCACGGCGATTGTGCCGCCGAGTTTCGGCAATGCGACGCGCTCGACGGTGATGCATCGTGCCTGTTCGTGCCAGCGTGCTTCGGGAAACTCCGCAACGACTGCCCGCCACTGTTCTCCTGTAGCACGACTCACGAGCAGCACGTTTTCCTTTTCTAAAATCACACGTGCAATAGCCACAACCTGCTCCGCCGTTTTCCCCATCCCGAAGATCACCTCGGGAAAACCACAGCGACGCCTCCGGTCGGTATCCACCCGCGCAAAACCAAGATCCGTGAAGCCGTCCGGCATTCTCTATGCCTTTGGCAAAGTTGCGGCGTCCTTCGCTAGCGGGAGACGCAGCGGGATCATCTGAGATTTGAAGAAACCCAGACGCGAGAAGAACTCGTGACCTTCTTCGTTGATGCGGTCGGTGAGCAGCGTCATGCGGAGAAATTCCTTTTGCTTTGCATACTCAATGGCGTGGTTGAGGAGTTGCGAGCCTACGCCACGTCCCCGGAATTCGTGATGCACGATCACATCTTCCAGCAGCACCACAAAGCCGCCTTCCGCCGTGCTGATGGTGAAAAGCAAATTCACCATGCCGATGATCTGTCCGTTCCAGCGATAGACGAAAATGCGCCCGCGACTCGGTTGTTCGAGGATGAGTAAGAGCCCGCGCTCCTGCTTGGCGCGGTCGGGCACGAAGTCTCCCTCGTGGCTGAAGAGGTCGTAGAGCAAATCCACCATCGCTGGCAGATCATCCATCGTCGCTTGCTCGATGACTGGTTTATTCATCTCGGACATGGCGCGTCTTTTCGCGGAGGAAAGCCGCGTGCGCAAGGCGCGAATGCGCAACCGCTGTTACTTCGCAACGCCCTTCAGGGATTTCATGAAGGCTTCCAGTGCTTCGTTGCTCTCCTTCGGCAGTGTGGCCGGATCACCCACGATGATATTTCCCAAGATCGAGCGGTCTTTGCCGCCCTTGAAGAGCACGAAAATGCAAACCGCAGTCTGGCCCTCAATTTTCCCAGCATACGTCGCCGTGTATCCCGTCAGACCGTCTTCCGTTTTCTCCTTTGGTTTTTCTGCCTCCGCAGCGTCCTTCAATGCCTTCACCATCTCAGGCAGCATTTGCTCGAAAATCTCCATGGTCGCCTCAATCGGCACTTCTGCGAAGTTCACCGAAATGCGCCCATCTGGCGCGTTGATGGAAATGCTACCGTCCTTTTTATCCACTTCCATCTTCCACCCCTCGGGCATTGCGAAAGAGATGACGGCGTTTTTCTTCGGGAAAGTTTTTTCTGCCGCCGATGCGGGCGACAATAATGGTAGAAAGACGAGTGCGAGAAGCAGGCTGAGTATGTTTTTCATAGTATAAAACGGCTGAGGTGCTGCCCTTGGACACGCTGGTTGTAGGGACGTCAACGAAATAGCTGTGTCTAATCAGTGGCCGGATTTAAGGGGGCAGCACTCAATGCAGAAGCATCCTGGCGAGGCTCGGATATCGCACGTATGTCCTTCGTGGTCGCGAATAAATCTCTGGCCATGTGCGTTTTGATGAAGGTAATAGGACGCACTTCACTTTACCCCGAATAAAACCAATCCAATGAAAACAATGCGCCGCAATATTCTAACCAGTCTCGTCTGCCTCACAGGCCTGTGCTCATCGCTTCATGCCGAGCGTTATTACTCTGCGTGGAAACAGGAATACGACACGACGTTCAACCACAGTCAGGCTCCCGCCGCCATCGCCATGGATGCACGTGGCAATGTCTTTGTGACGGGTTACGCAAAAGACGCCAGTGAC